>JBPCJB010000292.1:0-3663 GCA_051005735.1 Gaiellaceae bacterium
GTCGTCGAGCCCGAGATCCCGAGCTTTGGCTCGAGCCGCGTCACCGAGAACCCGGGCGCATCGGACTCGACGAGGAACGCCGAGATGCCCGAGTGGCCCGCCTCGGGGTCGGTCTTCGCGAAGACGGTGTAGATGTTCGCGACCCCCGCGTTCGTGATGAAGCGCTTGCTCCCGTTCAAGACGTACTCGTCACCGTCGAGCCGCGCAGTCGTCCGCATCGCCGCCGAGTCGGAGCCGGAGCCGGCCTCGGTGAGCGCGTAGGCGGCGAGCCACTCGCCGGACGCGAGCCGCGGGAGGTAACGCTCTTTCTGGTCCTGCGAGCCCGCGAGCTTCAGCCCGAGCGAGCCGAGCTCCTGCACCGCGAGGAGGAGGCCGCTCGTCGCGCAGACCTTCGAGACCTCCTCGATCGCGACCAGCGCGAGCAACGTGCCGGTGCCCGAGCCGCCCCAGTCCTCCTCGAAGAGGAGGCCGAAGATCTCGTGCTCGCGGAAGACCTCGACAACGTCCCAGGGGAACTCGTGCGACTCGTCGATCTCGGCAGCACGCAGCGCGATCCGCTCCCGCGCGAGCGTGCGGACGAGCTCGCGGATCTCGCGCTGCTCCTCCGTGAGGACGTCCCAGGCCACGGGCGGAGAGTACCGGTGGGTGGAGGTAGGCTGGGCGGCCGTGATCCTCGAGAACGGCATCGTTCGCACACTCGACCCGTCGCTGCCGATCGCGCGAGCGCTCGCGATCGCGGGGCCGCTCGTCGCAGGAGGGGTCGGCGTCCACGAGAGCGCGCTCGCGAGCCCGGAGACGATCGACCTCGGCGGCCGCTGCGTCCTCCCCGCGTTCACCGACTCGCACGTCCACTTCCCGACCTGGGCGCTCGCCCAGCGGCAGGTGAAGCTCGACGGCTGCGGCTCGCTCGAGGAGGCGCTGGCGCGAGTGGGTGCGGCGGAAACGCCGGCGGGCCGCTGGTTGCGAGGCTACGGCTGGCGGGACGGCGACTGGAGCCCGCCGACCGCGCCGACGAAAGAGGCGCTCGACGAGGTCACCGGCGAGACGCCCGCGATCCTCATCTCGAAGGACTACCACTCGGTCTGGCTCAACTCGACGGCGCTCGCGCACTCCGGTGGCGACCTCGAGGTCGGGGGCGGCGTCGTCGAGCGAGACGAGCGGGGCGAGCCGACGGGAATCCTGCGCGAGGAGGCGGCGTGGCGCTTCCGCGACCGCTACGTCCTCACCACGCAGGACGAGTGGGTCGAGGCGACGCGCACGGGGATCAAGCTCGCGAACTCGCGCGGTGTCTGCGCGGTGCACGACAAGGACGGCTGGCTCGGCGCGCCAGGAATCTTCCAGCGACTGCGCGACGAGGGGAACCTCTCGCTCCGGGTCTGGGGCTCGATCCCGCACCACCTCGTCGACCAGGCCGCCGAGCTCTCGCTCCGATCCGGCTTTGGCGACGACCTCCTCCGGATCGGCTACCTCAAGTGCTTCATGGACGGCACGCTCGGCTCCCAGACCGCGCTCCTGACGGACGGGAGCGGGGTCCAGATCACGAGCCGCGAGGAGCTCGAGGAGATCGTCCGGCGCGGCGCCGAGGCGGGCTGGCCGGTCGCCGTGCACGCGATCGGCGACCAGGCGAACCGGGACGCGCTCGACGCCTTCGAGGCGACACGAGATGACTGGCAGCCGCTCGGCCTGCGTCAGCGCATCGAGCACGCGCAGTGCCTCGCGCCCGGGGACCTACCGCGGTTCGCCGCGCTCGGGATCTCATGCTCCGTCCAGTTCAGCCACGCTCCCTCCGACCGGGACCTGGCCGAGCGATTCTGGCCGGATCGACTCGATGGCGCCTACGCGTTCGGCAGTCTCTGGGAATCCGGCGCGCTGCTCGCGAACGGCTCGGATGCGCCCGTCGAGGAGCTCGATCCGCTAGCCGGGATCGCCGCAGGCGTCACCCGGACGATCAACGCGCGCCCGGCATGGCGGTCCCAGGAGACGCTGACCGTCGAGCGGGCTCTCCAGGCGACGTGCGTGAATCCCGCCTGGCTCTCGGGCGACGAGCGGCGGCGCGGCAAGCTCCTGCCCGGCTATCTCGCGGACGCGGTCGTGCTCGACCGCGACCCGTTCGCCGTCGAGCCCGAGGAGCTCGCGGAGCTCCGGGTCGTCGCGACGATGGTCGGCGGCCGCTGGGTGCACGATCCGCCGCCCTGGGATTGATCGACACACAATTGGCGCGAAGCCGTCACACGCGCGCCGCAGTTGTGGGCCTAGGCTGACTTCCCCGCGGGTGGGTGGGGGGTGGTGAGGTGGGTCCATTGGACCGGCCTGGACAGGTCGCTGAGAGTCGGGAGTACAATCCGGCCATGTCCTCGCGCACCATGAACTCCGTCCACGACGCGACCTGCTCGGTCGCCGTGTGCGCGGAGATCATCGGCGCGAAATGGACGGCGCTGCTCGTGCACGACCTCTCGGAGGGCCCGAGACGCTTCTCGGAGCTCGAGCACTCGTGCCGCGGGATCAGCCCGCGCACGCTCTCAGAGCGCCTGCGCTGGCTCGAGTCTGAGGGCCTCGTCGTGCGCGAGAGCTATCCGGAGTCGCCGCCCCGCGTCGAGTACGAGCTGACCGTGAAGGGCGAGGGGCTCCTGCCGATCATCGGCGAGATGCGCCGCTTCGGCCACGACTGGCTGGGCTGCTCGGGCTCCGACTAGTAAGAGGGTTCGGCCCAGACGCGGGCGAGCTCGACGACCGTCGCCGCGGCCGCGGCCATATCCTGCACGCTCGCCCACTCCCGCAGCGAGTGGTACTCCTGGCCCCCGGTGAAGAGGTTCGGCGTCGGCAGGCCGCGCGCCGAGAGCCGAGCCCCATCGGTGCCACCACGGATGATCGAATGGACGGGCTCGACCCCCGTGCGACGAATCGCCTCCTCGGCCGCGGCGACGACCCTCGGGTGCTGGTCGATCACCTCGCGCATGTTCCGATACGTCTCCTCCTCGGTCACCTCGACACGCGCCCGCGGCTCGCTCTGCCCCACGTCGTGGGTGATGCCGCGAATCAGCGCCAGATGCTCGTCGAGCTTGGCCCTGTCGTGGTCGCGGACGATCAGCTCCACCACTGACTTCTCCCCCGTGCCGCTGATCCCGGTCGGATGGATGAAGCCGTCGCGCTCGGCCGTCGTCTCGGGCGAGAGGCAGTCGCGCGGAAGCGCCGCGACGAGGTCGGCCGCGAGCCTGATGCTGCTGACGAGCTTCCCTTTCGCCGATCCCGGATGGACGGAGCGCCCATGGATCGAGACAACGACCTTCCAGGCGTTGAACGTCTCCGTCTCGATCTCGCCGAGCCCGGAGCCGTCGAGGGTGTAGGCGTACTCTGCGCCGAAGTCTTCGATCTCGAGATGATCCGCGCCGGCGCCGATCTCCTCGTCGACCGTGAAGCAGACGCGAACGGGCGCATGCTCGGGCTGCGGGTTGCGCTTGAGGTGCGCGACGGCCGCCATAATCTCCGCCACACCGGCCTTGTCGTCGGCGCCAAGGAGGGTCGTGCCGTCGGTCGTCACGAGGTCGTGGCCGATCTTCTCGGCCAGAGCCGGCTGCTCCTGAGGATCGAGGATCTGCGTCTCGTCGCCGGAGAGCGCGATCGGCGAGCCGTCGTAGGCCCGGTGCACCTGCGGCGTCACCCCGG
>JBPCJB010000293.1:0-5871 GCA_051005735.1 Gaiellaceae bacterium
ACGATGTCCGGCGGCGAGCAGCAGATGTGCGCGATCGGCCGCGCGCTGATGGCCCGCCCGAAGCTCCTGCTGCTGGACGAGCCCTCGATGGGGCTCGCGCCGATCTTCGTCGAGAAGATCTTCGAGATCGTGAAGGAGATCAACGACCAGGGAACGCCGATCCTGCTCGTCGAGCAGAACGCGCTGATGGCGCTCGACGCGGCGAGCCGCGGCTACGTGCTGGAGACCGGCCGGATCGCGCTCGAGGGGCCGGCGAAGGACTTGCGCGAGAACGAGCAGGTGCGGAAGACGTACCTGGGCGAGGGCTGACGCGCTCTCAGGCTGCGGCGCCGACCTCGAGCGGGAAGTAGGGCGGAGCGAGGAGGAGCCCGATCCGCGCGGCGCCGCCGGCGACGCCGTGCGCCATCTCGAGCGCAGGGCCGACGCCGTGGGTCGGCACGAAGCCGAGAGTTCGAGCGGCCACATGGTCGCGGCAGCCGGCCACGACGACTGAGCCGAGCCGGTCGAGCGCTGCCTGGCAGGATTCCCAATCGAGGTACGGGAGCAGCGGATGACAGGCGTCCCCCGCGCGGTATGCGGCGAGGGCTTGCGCGTTCGTTCCGGCCGCCCCCTCGGCGACCGCGAGCTCCAGCGGCGCCCTCGAGTCGCGCAGCACGTTGAAGAGCGACCGGTACGGATCCTGGGTACCGCGTTCGAAGTGTCGGCCCAGCCGGTGGAGCACGATCGCCGTGCCACCCTCGCGCACCGGGAACGAGTCCCGCCAGAGGCGCAGCGCGAGTCCCAGGGCGACGGCTGCGACAGTGATCGGATTGAGACGCTCGCGGGGCTGGTGGTGATGCTTCCACGGCATCCCGATCACGATCGCATCGAGTGGTTCCTCGATCCGCACCGCGCGGCGTGCGATCGAGCGCAGCAGCGCCTCGACGTGGGCGACGGATGGGGGACCGGCAAACGCAGCGGCCGCGGTCAGCTCACGGCCGAGACTCTGGAGCGCGTGTCGCCGGAGGCGCGACGGGAGCAGCGAGAATCGCCGCAGCGGCGATCCCGCGAGCTGCTCCAGCGAGGCCTCCTCGTACGGATAGCCGCGGAAACGGCCGGTCAGCCGCGGTTGGTTGAGGGCGAGCGAGGCGCCGATCAGCGGGACGCGCGCCGCGATCGAGCTTTCGAGCGCGCGCCCGATCTGCCAACCACGCGAGGCAGTCGTCTCGAGCAGCGAGTAGGCGCCCGCTCCGCGCACGACCTCCGCCGAGCCGGCGCGGACGAGCGCGCCGGGGCCTCCGTGCAGGACGCTCTCCGCAGCCGTGACGGTGACCACGAGCTCGGTCTCGACGAGTAATCGGTTGACGCGAAGGGATGTTGGCCCGGCGGTTCCGATCTCCACGAGGTCGGGATCCTCGGCATCGTGCACGGCGACGGCGCCCCGAAATCCACGCGCCGCAGTCGGGGCGAGCAGCGTCTCGAGCTCTCGCTGCCCCGCGCGGCGCGCGAGTCCGCCGGCCACGAGGATCGTCTGGCGCCGCGAGGGGAGGCCGAGCCGCTCGAGCTCGACGATCGTCGCCTCGAGCGCGGCCTGTCTCGGATCGCCGGGAGCGCCCGGGAGCGGCAGCTCCGGCAGCTCGACGACGAGCGTCGCACGCCCGCGCCGCTCGAACAGCGCCTCGAGCGGAGGGCCGGAGAGCGGGAAGCGCAGCGCCTCGCGCACAGCCGCGCCGACGTCGCCGACCGCCTGCGGCGCCGAATCCGGGCGCAGGACGAGCGCATCGTCGGGCGCGTTCAGAACCGTGATCCGCGAGCCCGATGGAATCGGGAGCCGGCGCGTCACGCTGACGGCTGAGCCTTCGGGCGCGTCGGAGCGGAGGCTGCAGCGGCGTACTCCACGGCCGGCCGACGATACCTGCGAGGAGACCTCGTGTTGTGTCGACACAAGGTCGGCTCATCGGCCCTGCCGTAGACTCGAAGTGATGGCGCCGAAGACGCTGACGGGGCAGGAGCTCGAGCTCGACGACGGCCCCGCGCGAGAGTCCGACCTCTTTCTCGTGGACGGCAACAACCTCGCCTACCGCGCCTTCTTCGCCCTTCCCGAGGAGCTCGCGACGAGCGATGGCCAGCCGACGAACGCGCTGCTCGGCTTCACGAACATGCTCTTCAAGCTGCTCGCCGACTATCGGCCGAAGGGCGTCGCAGTCGCCTGGGATTCGCGGCCCGTCCACCGTGCCGCAGTCGCCGAGGCCGCCGCCGTCGTCTACAAGGAAGGTCGGAAGCCGATGCCCGATCTCCTCCGAGAGCAGTTTCCGTACTTCCGCCCGATCGTGGAGGCGTTCGGCTACCGGAACCTCGAGTTCGAGGGCTGGGAAGCGGATGACGTGATCGCGACGCTCGCGACGCGCGCGGACGCAGCCGGCGTGAAGACGTGCGTCGTCTCGACCGACCGTGACGCATTCCAGCTCTGCTCGGAGAACGTCTGCCTGATGATGACCCCGCGCGGAGTCTCGGACGTCAACGTCTATACCCCGGCGCGGGTCGAGCTGCGCTACGGGGTCCGACCCGATCAGGTGCCGGACTTCATCGGGCTCAAAGGCGATACGAGCGACAACATTCCGGGCGTCCCCGGAATCGGAGACAAGACGGCCGGGCAGCTGATCGCGCAGTACGGCTCGCTCGAGTCCGTGATCGAGCACGCGGACGAGCTCTCGCCGGCGCGGCGCAAGAACATCATCGAGCACGCCGAGCAGGCGCGTGCCTCGAAGGACCTGGCGACGATGCGGCGCGAGCTCGACCTCGACTGGGCGCCCTCGGAGCTCACGCTCAGCCCGCCCGATCGCTCGCAGCTCCGCGAGATGTTCCGGCGCTTCGAGTTCCGCAACCTGCTCGGACGCGTCGACGAGCTGGACGAGGCGGTGCCGGCCGCACTGACCCTCCACGTCGAAGGAGCTGCCGTCTCCTGGCGCGAGGGGGAGCTGCCGCCGATCGTGGAGTGGAAGGGTTACGCAGCCGACGCCGACCGGGTGGCCGTCGCGACCTCGAACGGCGTGGTCGTGGCGGCGAGACCTAGTAGCAGCCTGTTACTTGCCCAGCCGCGGCTCGTCGTCCACGATGCGAAGTCGCTCAAGGTGCCCGCGGTCGACGACACGATGATCGCGGCGTACCTGATCGATCCGGGCCGGGCCGAGTACGCGCTTGACGACCTGAGCGCCGAGTACGGGCTCGAGGTGCTGCCGGAGCCCGCCGCGGAGGAGGAAACGGCCGCCCTCGTCCGTCGTGCGGAGGCACCGCTGCGGTTGATCGACCGGATGCTGGAGCGGGTGCGCGAACGCGGCTCCGAGCACCTCTACCGAGAGATCGAGCTGCCTCTCACAGGCGTGCTCGCGGCGATGGAGATCGCGGGGGTCAAGATCGACACCTACCGAATGGGCGAGATCACGGCGCGGCTCGTCGACCGGCTCGAGGAGCTCGAGGCGACTGCCTACGAGCTCGCAGGCGAGGAGTTCATGCTCGGCTCGACCCAGCAGGTCGCGCGGATCCTCTTCGAGAAGCTCGAGCTGACGCCCGGGCGCAAGGGCAAGACGGGCTACTCGACCGACACGCGCGTTCTTCGCTCGATCCGTGGCGACCATGCGATCGTGCCCGTGCTCGAGGAATGGCGCGAGCTCTCGAAGCTGATCAACACCTATCTCGGACCGCTTCCCTCGCTGATCTCGGCCGACGACGGCCGCCTTCACACGACCTTCAACCAGACGGTAGCCTCGACCGGCCGGCTTTCGACCACCGCGCCGAACCTGCAGGCGATTCCGATCCGCACGGAGCTCGGTCGCGAGATCCGCTCCGCGTTCATCGCCGAGGAGGGTCACCGCCTTCTCTCTGCCGACTACAGCCAGGTCGAGCTGCGGATCCTCGCGCACGTGTCCGGCGAGCCGATTCTGCGGGAGTCGTTCGCGCGGAACGAGGACATCCACGCGCGCACGGCCGCCGAGGTGCTCGGCAAGGATCAGGCGACGCTGACGAAGGACGAGCGCAACGTGGCGAAGATGGTCAACTTCGGGATCATCTACGGGATCTCGTCGTTCGGTCTCTCAGAGAACCTCGAGATCCCGCGCGAGCAGGCGCAGGCCTACATCGACACGTACCTGGCGCGGTTCCCGCACGTTCAGGACTTCATCGAGCGGACGATCGAGCAGGCCAAGCGCGACGGCTACGTGACGACGCTCCTCGGGCGCCGCCGGCCTGTCCCGGAGATCCGGGCGATGAACCGGCAAACGCGCTCGCTCGGCGAGCGGCTCGCCGTCAACTCGGTGATGCAGGGCACCGCCGCCGACGTGATCAAGGTGGCGATGATCCGGATCCACGAGCGGCTTCGCGCGGAGGGGCGGTCGGCACGGCTCGTGCTGCAGGTGCACGACGAACTGCTGCTCGAGGTGCCCGAGACGGAGGTGAGCGCTGTCCGAGAGCTCGTGCGCGCCGAGATGTGCGGCGCCTATCCGCTCGATCCCCCGCTCGCGGTCGACGTGGGTGTCGGCGAGGACTGGAACGAAGCCAAGTCGTGAACTCGCATCCGTCGCTCGTCTTCTGCGCCGATTGGGCGAAGGAAGCCGCAGGACGTGCGGTGTGGGTGGCCGATCTCGACGATCGGCGGGTGTTTCGTGCGAGCGGCTTCGGATGGACGTTCGAGTCCGTACTCGACGCCGCTCGCGCCTGCGAACGCGCTGCGATTGTCGCTTTCGACGTTCCGATCGGTGTGCCAGCGTCCCTGCTTCGAGCGTGGCCGGAACTCGGATCGTTTCCCGCCTTACTCGAACAGTCGCTTCGAACCTTCGGATTCTTCGATCCCTGTGTTGAGCCCAGCGAGTGGAGTCACAAGCGTCCGTTCTTCCGTGTGGCGAGCGGAGCGGGGGCACGGTTGGCGTTCGTCGAAGAGGCGAGACGGCACGACGTGGAACTGCTGCGAATCGTCGACCGCGCCACCAGGGCGAACCCGATGTTCATCGTCTCCGGGATTCCAGGGTCAGTCGGTTCAGCTACAGCGGCGCTGTGGCGCGAGATGGGGGAGGCGCGTGCCAGAGGGCGGCAGTTCTCGCTCTGGCCCTTCGAGCCACCGAGCGGAGGTCCTGCCGTCGCCGAGATGTACCCAAGAATCGCGTACGACGACGCGATAGGCGGTCGACCGACTGGCAAGAAGAGCGATCCGAGCTTCCGAAGCGCGGCGGTCGATCAGTTGCTCCGGGCGACGTGGGTGTTGGACGCGTCCGTTCGAATCGAGCAGGTCGATGCAGCGCGTGCGAATGACGACGATCTAGATGCGCTCGTGACCGCCGCGGCGCTTCTCCGGCGCATGTTGGAGGGGAGGCCGCTCTCTTGTGCGGCCGTCGATCCCGTCGCGGAAGGGACGATGCTCTTGTCCTAGTCCGCCAATCTCCCTGTTCTCGAGACCGAGCCGGGATCGGTTCGGGCGATGGGACCTGGCTATACTGCGCGTCTCGTGATGGCCAACGACACCGTCGAAATGACCGATCCGCGCCTTGAAGAGGGCGTCTGGACGCTCTCTCCCGAAGGCGAGCTCGTCCCCGATTACGAGTCCACCTTCCCCACGATCAACGAGGGCGAGGTCGTCCACGGCACCGTCGTGCGGGTGGACAAGGACGAGGTCCTGGTCGACATCGGCTACAAGTCCGAGGGCGTGATCCCGGTTGCCGAGCTCTCGATTCGGCGCTCGGTCAACCCGGCCGACGAGGTCTCGGTGGGCGAGGAGATCGACGCGCTCGTGATGACGAAGGAGGACGCCGAAGGGCGCCTGATCCTCTCCAAGAAGCGCGCTCGGTTCGAGCTTGCCTGGAAGAAGATCGATGCCGCCGCGGAGTCCGGCGAGGCCGTGCTCGG
>JBPCJB010000294.1:0-8987 GCA_051005735.1 Gaiellaceae bacterium
CCTTGAGCAGCTTGGCCAGGTGCACGCGGTTGCGCTCGCCGCCGGAGAGCTTCCCGACCTTGGTCTGCTGGTCGGTGCCCTTGAAGTTGAAGCCGCTCACGTAGGCGCGCGAGCTCATCTTCTGCTCCCCGACCGTGAGCGCGCCGGAGTCGGCGGTCTCCTCGCCGGAGATCATCCGGAAGAGGGTCGTCTTGCCGGCGCCGTTCGGGCCGATCACGCCGACGATCCCGCCCGGCGGCAGCGAGAAGGTCAGGTCCTCGAAGAGGAGCCGGTCGCCGAAGCCCTTGGCGACGTCTTTCGCCTGGACGACGACATCGCCGAGCCGCGGACCCGCCGGGATGTGGATCTCGACCTTGTCGAGCCGCACGTTCTGCTCCTCGGCGAGGAGCTTCTCGTAGCCCTGGACACGCGCCTTCGACTTCGCGTGGCGGGCCTTCGGGCTCAGCCGCACCCACTCGAGCTCGCGCGCCAGCGTGCGGCGGCGCGCCGACTCGGTCTTCTCCTCGATCGCGAGTCGCGCCTGCTTCTGCTCGAGCCACGACGAGTAGTTGCCCTCGAAAGGGAGCCCCTTGCCGCGATCCAGCTCGAGGATCCAGCCGGCGACGTTGTCGGGGAAGTAGCGATCGTGGGTGACGGCGACGACAGTGCCCTTGTACGACTCGAGGACCCGCTCGAGCCACACGACCGACTCGGAGTAGAGGTGGTTCGTGGGCTCGTCGAGGAGGAGCAGGTCGGGCGAGGAGAGGAGGAGCCGGCAGAGCGCAACTCGCCGTCGCTCGCCGCCGGAGAGCGACGTCACGTCGCGGGCGCCCTCGGGGAGGCGGAGCGCGTCCATTGCCCGGTCGAGCGTCGCGTCGAGGCTCCAGACGTCATGCCTGTCGATCAGATCCTGAACGACGCCTTGCTCCTCGATCAGCGCGTCGAAGTCGACGTCCTGCTCGGCGAAGCGGCCGGAGATCTCGTTGAAGCGGTCGAGTAGGTCGCGCATCGGGCGGACGCCGTCCTCCACGTTCTCGCGCACGTTCTTGCCGGAGTCGAGATCCGGCTCCTGCGGGAGGAAGCCCACCGTCGCGTTCGGCGCGAGCTCGGCGACCCCGCTCGACGGCTCCTCGAGCCCGGCCATGATCCGCAGGAGCGTCGACTTGCCGGCGCCGTTCGGCCCCAGAACGCCGATCTTCGCGCCCGGCAGGAACGAGAGCGAGATGTTCGCGAGCACCTGCCGCTCCGACCCGTAGAACTTGTCGGCCCGGTACATGCTGTAGATGTAGCTGCGGTAGTCGTGGGCGCTCATCGTTGCGAGGGTACCGTTGCGCCGTGGGCGGTTGCTGCGCGAGGCACGGGCAGGAGAAGCTCTTCGGCGATCGGTTCGCGAGGCGGGTCGCGCGCCGGTATCAGCGCAAGGGGCCGGATGCGATGGCGCGCTCGATCGCGCGGCGGGCATCCGCACGCGGAGTCGAGGGAGCGACCGTGCTCGAGATCGGAGGCGGGATCGGTCAGGTGCTGCTCGAGCTCTTGAAAGCAGGCGCGAGCACGGGCGAGGTCGTCGAGCTCGTCCCGAGCTACGAGGAGCATGTGCGGGCGCTTGCGGCCGAGGCGGGGCTCGTCGATCGAGTCTCCTTTCGCACCGCCGATCTCGTCGCAGACGTCGAGGCCCGTCGGGAAGCCGACATCGTCGTCCTGAACAAGGTCGTCTGTTGCACGCCGGACGGCGTCGAGCTGGTCGGGATCGCGGCCGCGCTCGCGCGGCGGACGCTCGTGCTCAGCTTTCCCCGAGACGTCTGGTGGGCGCGCGCCGCCCTCGGCCTCGGCAATCTCGGTTTCCGGCTGAGCCGCCGCTCCTTTCGCGTCTTCGTCCATCCGCCGGCCGTGCTCCGACAGGCGGCCGAATCGCAGGGTCTGACCCTCGCCTCCAAGCGCGACGGCCCCCTCTTCCGGATCGCCGCGTTCGAACGCGCGTAACCTTCCGGACGTGCCGGAGCTTGGACTTTTCCCGCTCGGAATCGTGCTCCTGCCGACCGAGCAGATCCCGCTCCACATCTTCGAAGATCGCTACCAGGAGCTGATCGGCGAGTGTCTCGACGAGGAGCGCGAGTTCGGGCTGATCTACGCAGACGACGACGGGCTGCGCGAGATCGGGACGCGCGCGGCCGTGACCGAGGTTCTCGACCGCTTCGACGACGGCCGCCTGAACGTGGTGGTCGAGGGCCGCGAGCGCTTCCGGCTGCTCGAGCTGACCGACGGGAGGACCTTTCAGACAGGGCTCGTCGAGCCGATCGAGGAGCTGGACGATCCCGCCGAGAGCACGGATGCCGAGCGCGCCCGCGAGCTCTTCCGCAAGCTCGTCGAGCTGACCGGCGCCGAGGTCGAAGAGCCCGCGCCCGGCGCGGAGCTGCTCTCGTTCGAGCTCGCCGGGCGCTTCGAGTTCGCGCCCGAGCTGAAGCAGCGGTTGCTCCAGCTCACCTCCGAGCGCGAGCGGGTGAAGGTCCTCGCCGATCTGCTGGAGGGCGCGGCCCAGGCGGTCGAGCGGGAGCAGGACGTCGCCCAGCGCGCCGCCTCGAATGGCAAGGTCGATCCGCGGGGTTAGATGGTTGATCGGAAATCACGGCGGGCCGGATGACGGCCACGACACGGCGCCGGATCGCCACCCTCGCGAACCGCACAGGCCCCAGGGCCTGCACGGCTCGCGAGTGCGGCGCCCAGCTTGGTCGTGACCGTCCCCGGCTGCGCGCCATTTTCCGATCAACCATTTAGCGGCGATGCGGCCAGTACCATGAGGGCCATGGCCGTCACAGCTGTCGCGAAGCTCGACGCGGAGCGCCTGCGCGCCGACTTCCCCTATCTCGAGGAGCTGCAGAACGGGCGCCCGGTCGCGTTCCTGGACTCGGCGGCGTCGAGTCAGAAGCCGCGTCAGGTGCTCGAGGCGATGACCGACTTCTATTCCCACTCCTATGCGAACGTCCACCGCGGCGTCTACCGCCTCGCCGAGCGCGCGACCGACGCCTACGAGGGCGCGCGCGTCAAGGTGGCGGCGTTCGTGAACGCGCCCTCGGAGCGCGAGGTGATCTTCACGCGCCAGGCCACGGAGGCGCTCAACCTCGTCGCCTACGCCTGGGGGCTCGACAATCTCGGCCCCGGGGATGTCGTGATCGTCAGCGAGCTCGAGCACCACTCGAACTTCGTTCCCTGGCAGTACATCGCCGGACGGACGGGCGCCGAGTTCCGGACCATTCCGATCGACGACGCCGGCGAGCTCCAGCTCGATGCGCTCGAGGTGCTGGCCGCGTCGGGACAGGTCAAGGTCGTCGCGACCGGGCTCGTCTCGAACACGCTCGGCACCGTCAACCCGGTGGAGATGCTGACCGCCTGGGCGCACGAGCAGGGCGCGATCATGGTCGTGGACGCCGCTCAGGCGGCGCCGCACCGCGCCATCGACGTTCAGGCGCTCGACTGCGACTTCCTCGCGATCTCGGCGCACAAGATGTGTGGGCCGAGCGGTGTGGGCGCACTCTGGGGTCGCCGCGAGCTCCTCGAGCGGATGTCGCCCTTCAACCTCGGCGGCCACATGATCCGCACGGTCAGCGCAGAGGAGACGACGTGGGGCCAGCTCCCGTACAAGTTCGAGGCCGGCACGGGGCCGATCGCGGAAGCCGTCGGCTTCGGGGCGGCGATCGACTATCTGAGCGCGACCGGGCTCGACTCGATCGCCCGCCACGAGCACGAGCTGACCGAGTACGCGTTGACGCGGCTCGGCGAGCTCGACTGGATCGAGACCTACGGGCCGCCGGTCGACCGCCGCGCCGGGATCGTCTCGTTCAACGTCGAGGGGATCCACCCGCACGACGTCTGCCAGATCCTCGACTGGGAGGGGGTTGCGATCCGGGGCGGCCACCACTGCACCCAGCCGCTGATGCACCGGCTCGGCGTGATCGCGACGAACCGCGCGAGCTTCTACCTCTACACCGTGCCCGAGGAGATCGACCGGCTCGTCGCCGGGCTCGAGAAGGTCAAGAAGAGCCTCGGCTAGATGAGTGAGTTCGACCAGCTGTATCGGGAGGTCATTCTCGACCACTACCGCAACCCGCGCGGGCACGGCGTCCTCGAGCATCCGGATGCGGAGGCCGAGGGCCAGAACCCGCTTTGCGGAGACGAGATCTCGATCTCGCTCGCCTTCGAAGGCGACACGATCTCGGACGTCCGCTTCGAGGGGCGAGGGTGCGCGATCTCGCAGGCCGCGACGTCGATGCTGACCGAGCTCGTCGTCGGCCGCGACGCCGCAGAGGTCGCTCAGTTGCCGAAGGAGGAGCTGCTCGACGAGATCGGGATCCCGCTCACTCCCGTTCGGCTCAAGTGCGCCCTGCTCGGTCTCGGCGTCCTCAAGGTGGCGCTGAACAAGGGCAAGGGAACGCCGCTGCCCGAGGAATGGTCGAGCAGCGACGACCTTTCCTTCCGTTGACCGTCGACGTCTGCCCGGTCGCAGAGCTTCCGCCCGGCCACGTCAAGATCGTCTATGCGGGGCTCGTCGGAATCGGCGTCTACAACTGCGGCGGCAAGCTCTATGCGATCGAGGATCGCTGCTCGCATGACGATGGGCCGCTCGCCGAGGGCGACTGGGAGCCCGAGCTCTGCGTCGCGATCTGTCCGCGTCACGGGGCGCGCTTCGACATCACGACCGGGAGTGCCCTGACCCTGCCGGCCTTCGAGCCCGTGGAGACGTTCCCGGTGAAGATCGAGGACGGCTGGGTCAAGGTCGACGTCCCTATCGCATGACGCCGAGCGCGATCGTCGCGAGTAGCCGCCCTGCGCGTCCTTCGCGAGGCGCACCTGCGAGCGGCTGCCGCCGTTCCGGATGATCGAGTCGTCGCCGTTTCGCGTCGTCCGGACGCCTCGCGATCGGTACGGGGCTCTGCGGTAGACGGTGTCCGTCACGCTGTCGTTGAAGTAGAGCTGGCCCGTGTGGACGACGCCGCCGCCGATGTGCACCTTCACGTGGATGTGGACGGTTCGGCCCGGATACCAGCCGGGATAGATCGTCGTGAAGCGGGCGAGACCTTTCGCGTCCGTGCGCTGGCCGCCGCGGAGGAACGTCCGGCTTGAAGCACCGCCGCCGAAGCCGGAGTAGAGGCCGGCCGCGTCGCAATGCCAGATCTCGACGAGCGCTCCCCTGACGGGCTTGCAGGTCGAGGCGTCGACGACGGTCGTGCGCAGGTCGAGCGCGGCGCCCCTGTGTCCGTCTCGAATGTCGCGGCGAGCCTTCCCGCTCGCGATGTAGTACGGCCCTTCGGTCTGCTCGGGGGTGAGGATGCAGGTGACGAGACCTGCGGCAACCGCAGCCGGGCCGATGCCGGCGTCCGCATCTTCGGCAGCGGCGGCCTTCCACGCGGCGACGCCACCGAGGCCAGAGGCGAGGAGCCCTCCCAGCGCGAGGAGCGAGCTGCGGCGGGTCGTGCGCGGGCTCTCGGGGCGATGGTCGTTCATGTCCATGCGGCACCGTATCGAGGCCTCCTAAGAGCGTCGTAAGAGTCGGTGAAGAAGCTCCCGAGCGTCCGCCGACGATGTCGCTACACTCCGCGTACCGCGGAAAGGAGGTGGTCCGGTAGTGACAGATTCCAGTTCGGGCAGTGGAGGTACTAGCGGGTAGGGGCGTGTCCCCGGTACCTGCAAGGGGAATCGTCTAGCCAGCGTGGGGGACTACGCGTTACGCGCCGCCGCTCCAGAGGAGAGCGGCTCGGAACGCCCCTACTACTCCAAGCTAGTCACCGGTTTCGGGGGCCCTGCAGAGGGCCCCCGATTCATTCCAGCCGCGATTTCTTTCCGTCTCGGCGAGCTCGCGCGCGTTCGGACTCGGCTACCGGACGAGCTGACCTCTCGGCCGCACGACCAACCAGAGGCCGCCGAACTCGTCGACGTTCTGGCACGTCACCTGGCCCGGGCTCCGATCTCGGACGTAGTAGTAGAGGGGCCACCCGTTGTAGGTGACCTGTCGGCGCCCGTCGCGGCGCCGGGTCGTGCCGATGAGCGACTGTCTGACGCCGTTGCCCGCACGGAGCTGTCCGGGCGCGAAGTACACGGGCCACGCCTGCGCGCAGGCGCCGTAGCACTGGCTCGGGCCGCCCCGGCGGTCGCGAGTGAAGCCATAGAGGGCGCGGCCGCGGCCGTCGAAGAGGATGACGCCGTATCTCGTGCTGCGGACGGTCAGCGTGGCAGACGTCTGACTCGTGCGGTCCGCCGCCTGCTGCCCGGCTCGGGCGTCGGTGGAAGAGCCGATCGACCAAACTGCAAGCGCCACGAGGGCGAGCGCTCCGAGCACGAGATAGCGGGCAGACATTCTGAGCACGTTCGAGTTCACGATCCCTCCCGGCTAGGCGTCCGATGTCGCCTCCAGCTAATCAACCGGATCTTTCGAGGCCCTTTCGGTTCCGTTAAGAGAATCGAACAAGAAAGCGACACGCTCGTATGAGTCCTGTGTCCGTTCGGACACGGCCGGGGTCGAAGCCCGGACATCATGTCCCTTCGTCTGCGGGGTTCCGCTACCGAGTTCGGCGCGCAGCGCGCGGAAAGCAGCGTTGGACATGTCCGATGCGGCCGCGTCCGGGCTTTGACCCGGAAGTCAGGCGGCGCGGCGGAGTTGCTCGTCGAGCGGGACGAGCGGGAGGTCGAACGTGTCGACAGCGTCCCCGTTCGCGACCACGTTGTCGCCGGCCTCGAGCATCTTCAGCTGGTCGCGCGTTACTGGCGGCTTCGGGAGGCGCTCGAGCACGGCCGCCTGCACTCGCATCAGCGCGAACGGCAGGTGCAGCGACGGGCGCCTCGTTCCGAGGCTCGCCTTCAGGCGGGCCCAGAACTCGTTCCACGTGACGATGTCGGGCCCGCCGAGCTCGAAGGTGCGGTTGGCGGCTTCCGCCTTATCGATCGAGGCGGAGAAGTACGCGGCCACGTCCTCCACCCAGATCGGCTGGATCCGCTGGGTGCCGGGCCCGACGATCGGCGTCGCCGGAGCGAGCTTCGCGATCCTCCGAAACTGCGCGAGCGCACCGCCGTCGGGGCCGAAGATGAAGCTCGGCCGGAAGATCACGTGCTCGAGGCCGGAGCCCTTCACAGCCTGCTCCATCTCCCACTTCGCCCGGTAGTAGGGCACGAGCTCCTTCGTCGCTTCGTCGGTGCCGAGCGCAGACATGAGCACGAACCGGGAGATCCCCGCTTCGCGCGACGCCGCCAAGAGGTCGCGCGTGCCCTGTGTCATCACGCGCTCGAAGTCGCGAGGCTTGCCATTGATGATTCCCACGAGGTGGACGACGACGTCGCAGCCCTCGACAGCCCTCTCCAGACTCGCGGGGTCGCTCATCTCGCCGACGACCGTCTCGCAGCCCCAGGCTCGGAGTCGATCGAGATCCGACCCGTCGCGCACGAGCGCGCGGACCGGCTGGTTCTGGGCGCGCAGCGCGTGCACGATGTGCGGGCCGACGAACCCGGTTGCGCCGGTAACCAGAATCATCTGGTCAGGATCATTCGAAGTTCTTCCAGTAGCGGGACGGCGTCGGCCCCTTCTGCCCCTGGTACTTCGAGCCTAACCCGCCGGAGCCGTACGGCTTCTCGGCCGCCTCGGTGAGTTGCACGAACGAGATCTGGCCGATCTTCATCGCGTGGTAGATCGTGATCGGCAGGTTGGCGACGTTCGAGAGCTCGAGCGTGACGTGCCCGTCCCAGCCGGGGTCGACGAAGCCCGCGGTCGAATGGATCAGGAGCCCGAGCCGCCCTAGCGAGCTCTTGCCTTCGAGCCTCGCGACGAGATCGTCCGGGAGCCGGATCCGCTCGAGCGTCGAGCCGAGCACGAACTCGCCGGGGTGGAGGATGAACGGCGTCTCGTCGTCGATCTCGACGAGCTCGGTCAGCTCCTCCTGCGCCTGCTTGACGTCGATGAACGGATAGCGCGAGTTGCGGAAGACGCGGAAGTAGCGATCGACGCGGACGTCGACGCTCGAAGGCTGGAGCAGCGACGCATCGTACGGATCGATCCCGATCGCGCCCTCGTCGAGGCGGCGGCGGATCGTCCGGTCGGAGAGAACCACGGCGCGATTCTACGGCGCGCGGTTGCGAGGCTGGACGGGACCGCGTAGCGTTCCCGCGCCCGTGTCGATGCTCTTCGAGCCGCTGGAACCGAACGAGCGCTTCCGCGCGCGGCGCGAGGCAGCCCGGCGGCGGCAGCGACGACGACGCTCTGTCGCGGTCGCGCTCCTGCTCACCGCGCTGCTCGGGCTGGCGGCCGGCGCGACCGTGATCTCGGGCGACGAGCCGGCCGGACCCGCCGCCGCGGGCTCGACCGCACGGCCCGCGCCCGAGCCGAAGCCCGCGGTCCCGAAGCCGCGGGCGCTCCCGGAGGAGGTCCGCGGCGTCCACGTGACGATGGCGCTCGCGTCGATCGACGGGAAGCTCGCTGAGTACCTCGACCTGACGCGCGAGGGCCTGAACACGATCGAGCTCGACATCAAGGACGAGAACGGAGAGGTCGGCTTCGTCGCCTCGGCAGTTCCCCTCGCAACCGAGGTCGGGGCCGCGCGGCCCTACTACAAGCCGCGCCAGGTGGCGACGGCGGCGCACGCGCGCGGCGTCTACCTGATCGGCCGCGTCGTCGTCTTCGAGGATCCGCGCCTGTCCGAGGGGAGGCCGGCGCTGGCGATCCAGGCGAGCGGGGGGGCGGTGTGGCGCAATCATGCGGGCCTCGGCTGGACGAACCCCTACGACCGGCGCGTCTGGGACTACAACGTCTCGATCGCCGAGGTCGCGGCCCGCGCCGGCTTCGACGAGATCCAGTTCGACTACGTGCGCTTCCCCACGGACGGCGACACGGGGTCGATTGTCTATTCGGGCAAGACGGCGACGCCGCCGGCATGGGTGATCGCTGAGTTCGTCCACTATGCCGCGAGACGCCTGAAGCCGCTCGGCGTTCGCGTCTCTACGGACGTCTTCGGCCTGGCGGCGACCCGCGATCT
>JBPCJB010000295.1:0-2501 GCA_051005735.1 Gaiellaceae bacterium
GCATCTTCTCCTCGAGCTCGCGCTCGCGCATCTTCCCGTGCGCGACGATGAAGCGGAGCTTCGGGCAGAGCTGCTGCAGCTTCTCGGCTGCCTCCTCGATCGACTCGACCCGATTGTGGAGGTAGAAGGCCTGCCCGCCGCGGTCGATCTCGCGCTCGAGCGCCGTCTTGATCAGCTCCTCGTCGTACTCGCCGACGGACGTGCGGATCGGCCGGCGGCCCTCGGGCGGCGTCTCGATGATCGAGATGTCGCGCAGGCCGGAGAGCGACATATGGAGCGTGCGCGGGATCGGCGTCGCGGAGAGCGCGAGCACGTCCACCTCGAGCCGCAACGAGCGGATCAGCTCCTTCTGGGCGACGCCGAAGCGCTGCTCTTCGTCGAGGATCACGAGCCCGAGCTCCTTCGGGATCACGTCGCGGCTGAGGACCCTGTGGGTGCCGATCAGGACGTCGACCTTCCCTTCGGCGAAGTCCTTCAGCACCTTCCTCGTCTCGGCAGCGGTGCGGAAGCGCGAGACCATCTCGACACGGACGGGGAAGTCGCGGAAGCGCGCCCTGAACGTGTTCCAGTGCTGCTCGGCCAGGATCGTCGTCGGGCAGAGGACGAGCGTTTGCTTGCCGTTCACGGCGACGGCGAAGGCGGCGCGGACCGCGACCTCGGTCTTGCCGAAGCCGACGTCGCCGCAGACGAGCCGGTCCATCGGCCGGGGCGCCTCGAGGTCTTCCTTGACCGCCTCGATCGCCCGCGCCTGATCCTCGGTCTCGCGGTAGGGGAACTCGGCCTCGAGCCGCTCCAGCCACTCGTTCTCCAGCTCGTAGGCGTGGCCGGGAGCCTGCTGGCGCTGCGCGTAGAGGCCGATCAGCTCGGTCGCCAGCTCGCGCACCGACTCGCGGGCGCGCGCCTTCAGGTTCGCCCAGGCCTTGCCGCCGAGCTTGGAGAGCGTGGGCGCGCTGGCGTCGGCGCCGATGTACTTCGAGACCTTGCCGAGCTGCTCGTGCGGGACGTAGAGCCGATCCTCGCCGCGGAAGCCGACGAAGAGGTAGTCGCGGGTGACTCCCGCAACCTCCTTCGTCTCGAAGCCGAGCAGCTTGCCGACGCCGTGATCCTCGTGAACGATGAAGTCGCCGGTGCGCAGGTCGGCGAACGTGGCGAGCGCGCGGCCGAGGCGGCGGTCGGCGCGCGGTGGTCGCTTGCGGAAGACCTGCGTGTCGGGAAGGAGGACGAGCCCGAGCTCCCGCCAGACGAAGCCGCGGCGCGCGGGCGCGAGGGCGAAGAGGAGCTCCGGCTCCTCAGGGAGATCGGCGCCGGGCTCGAGCATCCTCGCGTCGGCGCGACGGAGCAGGTTCTGCGTCCGCAGCGCCTCGCCGGCATGCGGGAAGGCGACGACGACGCGGTTGCCGCCGCGGACGAAGCCGGCGAGCTCCTGCTCGGCCTCCGCGAGCCCGCGCGCGGCGAGCGCGGGTCGCTGCGCCTCGAAGGCGAACGGCTGCGACTGCGGGAACGGATCGAGCTCCGTCGTCCCCTTCAGCCCGATCGGGTCGAGCCCCTCCTCCGACCAGACCCGGCGCACCTCGTCGGGCTGCCAAACGAAGTCGGGCACGCGTTCGAGCGCGAGGACGAGATCCGTTGGCGCGACCGGCGCGGCGCCCTCCTCCCCAAGTAACAGACTGTTGCTTGGATCCTCGAGCTCGCCGCGCCGCTCGGCTGCGGGATACACGACCGCGTCGGTGACGGGATGAAGCGCGCGCTGCGTGAACGGCGAGAAGACGCGGACCTGCTCGATCTCGTCGCCGAAGAACTCGACGCGCAGCGGCTCGCGGCCCGTGGTGGGGAAGACGTCGACGATCCCGCCGCGGACGGCAAACTGGCCGCGCTCCTCGGCGCGATCCACCCGCTCGTAGCCGGCGAGCGCGAAGGCTTGCGAGAGCCCGTCCACACCCGGCTCCTCGCCCACCTCGACCCGCACTGGCGCTGGGCGGTGCTGCGCCGGCGGCATCCCCTCGGCCACTGCGATCGCCGAGGCGCACACGAGCCCGCCGCGCGCGAGCACGTCCAGCGCCCGAGCCCGCTCGCCGACGAGGTGCGGCGGTGGCTCGAGCCCCGAGCTCCAGCGGACGCCGCGCCCGGGGAAGAGAGCGACGCGCTCGGCGCCGAGGAACCAGCCTGCGGACTCGGCGGCGTCGCGGGCGTCCGCGTCCTCGGGGAGCAGGCAGACGACGCCGCGCCCCAGCTCCTCGTGCAACGTGGCGAGGAGAAGCGGCAACACGGGCTCCGAGACGCGGGCGCGTGTCGGCAGCGCCGCGGCGAGCGCCTGCAGGCGCTCGTGCTCGGCGAGGGCGCGGACGAAGGTATGGAGGGGTGGGCGGTCCATGAAAAGAGGCGGAAACGAGGTTTCCGCGCGCGTCAGTGTACGCGCCCTCAGTCCATGGACTCGAGGGCGAGCGCCGTCGCAGCGTCGAGCGACAGCCGCCGACCCTGCTCCCAGGCATCCTCGTAGGTTG
>JBPCJB010000296.1:0-5896 GCA_051005735.1 Gaiellaceae bacterium
GTCCAGCACCTCGTCGTCCTCCACGAGACGCTCGGCCTGCGCTGGCTGACGCCCGACCTCTACCGCTTCGGCGCCTCCTCGCTCCTGAACGACGTGCTCCTCCAGATCCGCAAGCAGAAGACGGGCCAGTACCAGTCCCCCGACTACTTCACCCTCGACTGATGACGTTGAGAGGCGACACAGAGACGGAGCGGACGGACGGCAAAGCCGGGCTTGGCCCGGCGGGCGCCGCGGACGGCTCCGACGAGATCGCAGCAGCGAAGAAGAGGGCTCCTGGGGGAACCCTGGGCTCCCCCCTGCCGAAGCCGCGCACGCCCGCGCTCACCGAATGGGAGTACGCGCCCGCCCCTGAGGCCCGCGAAATCGTCTCGCTCGAGAAGCGCTACGGGCTCTTCATCGGCGGCGAGCTCGTCGCCCCGAAGTCGAAGGAGTGGCACCCGACGATCTCGCCCGCGACCGAGGCGAAGCTCGCGGAGGTCGCTTATGCCGGCGAAGCGGATGTCAACAGAGCGGTCGTCGCCGCTCGCGGCGCCTACGAGAACGGCTGGTCGGGGCTCGCGCCCGCCGAGCGAGCCAAGTACCTCTTCCGGATCGCCCGAATCATCCAGGAGCGCTCGCGCGAGCTCGCCGTGCTCGAAAGCCTCGATGGCGGCAAGCCGATCCGCGAGTCGCGCGACGTCGACGTCCCGCTCGCCGCGGCGCATTTCTTCTCCTACGCGGGCTGGGCCGACAAGCTCGAGTACGCCTTCCCGAACCGGCGTCCCAGGCCGCTCGGCGTCGCCGGCCAGATCATCCCCTGGAACTTCCCGCTCCTGATGCTCGCCTGGAAGATCGCGCCGGCGCTCGCGGCCGGGAACACGGTCGTGCTGAAGCCGGCCGAGACGACGCCGCTCACAGCGCTTCTCTTCGCAGACATCTGCCGCCAGGCGGAGCTGCCCCCGGGCGTTGTCAATATCGTCACCGGCGACGGCAGGGCCGGCGCCGCGCTCGTCAAGCACGACGACGTGGACAAGATCGCGTTCACCGGCTCGACCGGAGTAGGCAAGGCGATCCAGCGGGAGCTCGCCGGCACCGACACGAGGCTGACGCTCGAGCTCGGCGGCAAGGCAGCGAACATCGTCTTCGACGACTGCGCCCTCGACCAGGCCGTCGAGGGGATCGTCAACGGGATCTACTTCAACCAGGGCCACGTCTGCTGCGCGGGCTCGCGGCTGCTCGTCCAGGAGTCGATCTACGAGCAGACCGTGGCCAAGCTGAAGCGGCGTCTCGAGACGCTTCGGCTCGGCGATCCGCTCGACAAGAACACCGACATCGGCGCGATCAACTCGAAGATGCAGCTGGATCGGATCACCGAGCTCGTCGAGTCGGGCAAGGACGAAGGTGCGGAGATCTTCCAGCCTGCATGCCGGCTGCCCGAGAAGGGCTACTGGTTCGCGCCGACCATCTTCACGAACGTCGCCCAGAGCTACCGGATCGCCCAGGAGGAGATCTTCGGGCCGGTGCTCAGCGTGCTCACCTTCCGCACCCCGGAAGAGGCGATCGAGAAGGCGAACAACACTGCCTACGGTCTCTCTGCCGGCGTCTGGACGGAGAAGGGGTCACGCATCCTCTGGATGGCCGAGCGTCTGCGTGCGGGCGTCGTCTGGGCAAATACGTTCAACCGCTTCGATCCGGCGTCGCCATTCGGCGGCTACAAGGAGTCGGGCTTCGGACGCGAGGGCGGCCGGCACGGGCTCGAGCCGTATCTGACGTTCGACGGATGAAGCGCCTGCGACTCCCACTGCTCCTGCTCGCCGGTCTGATCGCGCTCGTCGCGTCCGACCGTCGCTTCGGGAGCAGCGGCGTAGGCTCGACGGAGCCGCCAGAAGCGGAGGTGCCGGCTCTGCCGGCTCCGGAGCGGGGACAGTGAGCAGGCGACTCCCCGTCCGCAAGACGTACAAGCTTTTCGTCGGCGGTGGCTTCCCGCGCTCCGAGTCCGGCCGAACCTTCGAGGCCGAGGGCCAGAACGTGGCGCGCGCCTCGCGCAAGGACGCGCGCGACGCCGTGGTCGCTGCGCGCAAGGCGCAGCCGGGCTGGGCCGCCGCGACCGCCTACAACCGCGGTCAGGTGCTCTACCGGATCGCCGAGATGATGGAGGCGCGAACCGCCGAACTCGCAGCGGTCTGCTCCGGCAAGCCGGAGGTCGCAGCCGCGATCGACCGCGTGGTCTGGTACGCGGGCTGGGCCGACAAGCTCGCGCAGGTGGTCGGCTCCTCGAACCCGGTCTCCGGCCCGTACTTCAACTTCACGGTGCCCGAGGCGACCGGCGTCGTCGCGATCCTCGCGCCCGACGAGCCCGCGCTCGGCGGTCTCGTCTCGCGAGTCGCGCCCGCGATCGTCGGCGGCAACGCGGCCGTCGTGATCGCCTCGGAGACGCACCCCGTCGCGGCGATCGAGCTCGCCGAGGCGATCGCCACCTCGGACGTTCCGGGCGGCGTCGTCAATATTCTCACCGGCTACCGCGAGGAGCTGGCGCCGATCCTCGCGGGACACATGGACGTGAACGCGATCGACGTAACCGGCGCGAACGGGCAGTCAGCGGATCTCGAGCGGCTCGCCGCCGACAACGTCAAGCGCGTCGTCCGCGGCTCGGCCGAGGAGCAGAGCCCGTGGGCGATCGCGAGCTTCCTCGAGCTGAAGACGATCTGGCATCCGATAGGCCCGTGATTGGCGGCCAGGAGCTTCGGCGGCCGAGAACTCGGCAGCCAGTCAAGATTCCGCCGTCGGCGCCTGCGCCTGCGTAAGAGCCGCGTCGATCAATATCCGGTCGCGCTCCGTCCGCGCATCCGCGAGTGCCGGGATCGCGACCGCCTCTGCCGTCCGCGCCAGGACCGAGAGTCGCTCTCGGTAACCCGACCGGCGCGCCGCCGTCCCGATCCTGTCGATCGCGTCGAGCAGAGCCACGACTACGCTCGCGTTCCCGGTTGCGTAGCGCCCGATCTCGTCGAAGGCGCCGTGCACGTACTCGTCGAACGCCCGCTGCGTCGCGATCACGGTTATCCGTGTACGTTCGTCCCGACGTGTGCCGGGTGGAAACGGCCTCTGGGCGAGCAGCTCGAGCGTCGCGCGGAGATAGCCGATCGCCGTCACGGCCGTCGTCGGATCGTTGATTCCTGGCGACAGCGCCTTGGTCGCGATCTCGGCGAGTTGTCGGATGCCGAAGAGAACGTCCTCTCGCGTGTCGCGCTCGTCGCCGATCGAGATCGCGCGCCGAACGGCTCGCACCCCCTCGTCCCGCGCCGTCGCGGGCCAGATCTCGGCCAGGACGTCCTCCTTCGTGACGAAGTCGCCCGTTGCGACGTGGACGTGGAGGCGAGCGCAGCCGGACGGCAGGTCCACGACGAGGTCGTCGAGAGCGATCGCCCGGACGTACCCGGGGCGAAGGGCACAGACCGTAAGCGCTTCGTCCTGCGCCCGCTCAGGGGCGACTGCCTCGCGCTCGTCGAGCTCGGCCGGATAGAGCTGCTCGATCCGGTTGAGCGTCTCGCGTCCGATCCGGCTGACGATGCTCGAGGCCTGGATCGACGTCCCGAGATGGTGGATGAAGAGCAGAAGCAGTCCGAGGGTGACGATTGCGAGACCAAGGGCGACCGTGACGCTCAGCCCGGGCACGAACCCGCTCGCATCGGCCTCCTCGTCCCGCACTGTCCGGAGGACGAGCAGACAGTAGGCGAAGACGCCGACGAACGCGCCGGCCGTCGTCTGGGTGACGCGGTCGGACAGAAAAGCAGGCACCGAACGCGGAGTGAACTGGCCGGAGACGAGGACGAGGATCACGACGGTGAGCGAGAACGAGAGGCCCGCGACCGTGATCAGGGAGCCCGCGATCGTCTGGAGGATCGCGCGAGCGGCGCCGGCGTCGCCATCGAAGAGGAACCCGGTCGATCCGGCGCCGAGCGCGCGGTCCGTCGCGATCAGGCCGAGCGCGAGAGCGGCGAAGGCGAGCGCGACGGCGCCGGGGACGAACCAGAAGCCGTTGAGCAGGGCTCGCCGCCGAGCCGTGAGGAACGCGAGCATGTTCGTCTCTACCCGGCACCGGAAACGCGGAACCTCGCCGCGCTCATCCCCGCGTCGCGAAGATCGCCTGCCTGAGCTCGCCGCCCGCGGGCTCGGAGGCGAGCGCCCACACCGCCAGCGGCCGTCCGGCCGCGTAGGTAACCGAGATGTAATCGGCGAGCATCCGCCCGAGGGTCGTCTCGGGGCTCCAGGCGCGCTGCATCGTCTGGACGCTCAGTCGCTGCGGCCTGCCCCAGGTCGCGCCCGCGTCCCTCGATTCGACGAGCTCGGCATCGATCCCGGCGGGGCGGACGGCGTAGTAGAGGATCGCCAGCTTCCCGCTCGCAGGGTCGGCTGCGATCGCCGGGATCGCCGCCGTGGCGCGATTCGTGATCCGGCGTGCCGCGGTCCACGCGATCCCATCGGTCGAGGTCGAGACGACGACGTCGTTCCCGAGGCAGTTGCGGCGCAGCCGGCAGTCGTGCCAGGCGACCCAGATCCGGCCCGTGCGATCGACGTCCACGGAGGGGATGACCGGCAGCCGCAGTCCCGAGAGCGCGAACGCGTCGATCGGGCTCACTCGTACCGGCGCCTCGAGGGTCGAGCCGCCGTCGCGCGAGCGGACAGCGTCGAGCTCTTCCCGATCTCTCGTCCCGGTTCGGTAGACGATCACGAGCGTGCCGTCCGGCTGGATCGCCGGGAACGCGCCGACGAGCGAGAGAGGGGCGATCGAGACCGGCTGCGACCACGTCAGGCCGCCGTCGGTCGAGGTCTGGAGCGAGAGGCCGCCGTGGACGAAGTCGCTGTAGGCGAGGTAGCAGCGGCCGCGGAACTGGCTCGCCGTGCCGTTGTCGCAGGCGAGCCACTGCTTGTCGAAGGCGATTCCGCGTGCGGTCGTCGCCGAGGCCGCGTCGATCGGGCCGCTCCAGGCCAGCCCGTCCGGGGAGCGGTTGATCGTCAGCCGCGCCGGCTGAGAGACGGCCAGCGAGCTGGCGAGCCAAATCCCGTGCAGCGCGTCGTAGGCGACCACAGGGTCGCTCGCCCGCTCGGAGGCGCCGGGTCGGGGCGCGAGCTTCGTGATCCCCGGCAGCTCTCCGCCACGCCACGTGACGCCATCGTTGGTCGAGGTAGCGAAGGCGATGTTCGCCGCTGCGCCCTGAAAGCGCCTGCCGGTCTGGAAGACGGCGACGGTCGTGCGGCCGAACGTGAAGCTGTCCGGCTCGACCTGCGTCTCATGTCGGCTGTCCGCATTCCGGTAGATGTCGCGCGAGAGCCGCCGGCCGACGACCTCGCAGTCCGTGGCCACCCGGTCCGCGAGATCGGCGTTGACGACATCGCGGCCCCGGCCGCACGCGACCGTGTCGACCGCACCGTCGTACTGGACGGCGATGCGGTCGTCGCCGGCGCCGGCCGTGATCCGGTCTGCGCTGCCGCGCGCCAGGATCACATCGGCGCGCGGCGTGCCGGCGATCCGCTCCCCGCGCTTCGTCCCCTGGATCGTCGCGGCTCCCGCCGAGCCGGCGACGAAGAGCACGAGGGCGACGGCGAGAAGCGTCCTCATCGAGACACGGTAGCTCCGGTAGACTCGCGCCGCGTGACGCCCTCGAGACGTCTGAGCCAAGCGATCTCCGAAGGCGACGGGATCTCGCTGATCGTCCCGGTCGAGTGGCCCGATGCGGCCACAGCGGCCGAGGCCGACGGCGCGGAGGCTCTCCTGGCCCATGGCACGGCGATCGCCGCGATTCGCGAGGCGACGTCGCTTCCGGTGGTCTCGTATCTCGAGCGCGGCGTTCCCGCGGGCGAAGCGTGCATCGTCGGCGCCGACACCGATCGGGAGCATCCGCATGCGTTCGGAATTGAA
>JBPCJB010000297.1:0-3685 GCA_051005735.1 Gaiellaceae bacterium
GCCCGGATCTCGACGCGGTTTACATGGAGGCCGTAGTCGCGTTGAGCGGCCAGGGCGGCTGGCCGATGACGGTCTTCCTGACGCCGGCCGGCGAGCCCTTCTACGGCGGCACCTACTACCCGCCGGAGGAGCGGCACGGCCTGCCGAGCTTCCGCCAGGTGCTGACCGCGATCAGCGACGCCTGGCGGGATCGGCGCGACGACGTCGCCCGCTCGGCCGCCCAGCTCGTCGAGGCCGTCCGCCACTCGAGCTCGCTGCGGCCGTCTCTGGAGCCGCTCAGCTCCGAGCTTCTCGGCGCGGCTGTCCGCGGCCTGCGGCGGCAGCTCGAGCCGGTCTACGGCGGCTGGGGTCGAGCGCCGAAGTTCCCGAACGCGCCCGCGCTCGAGTTCCTTCTCAGGCGCGGCGAGCTCGACCCGGTCGTGAAGACGCTCGACGAGATGGCGCGGGGCGGGATGTACGACCTGCTCGGCGGCGGCTTCCACCGCTACTCGGTCGACGAGCGCTGGCTCGTGCCCCACTTCGAGAAGATGCTCTACGACAACGCCCAGCTCGCGCCCGCGTACCTGCACGCCTGGCTCGTGACCGGCAACGAGCGCTACCGGGAGATCGCCGAGGAGACGGTCGAGTACCTGCTCCGCGAGCTGCTCTTGCCGGAGGGCGGCTTCGCCTCGGCGCAGGATGCCGACACGAACGGCGTCGAGGGGCTCACGTTCACGTGGACTCCCGAGGAGGGCGTCCCTGCTGAGCTCCTCGAGCCCTTCGAGCATGGGCGCTTCATCCTTCGCGGCGACCTCGAGCCGGAGCTCGCTCGGCGGCTCTTCGAGCAGCGCGAGCTTCGTCCGAAGCCGCTCCGCGACGACAAGGCGATCGCCTCGTGGAACGGGCTCGCGCTCGCCGCGCTAGCGGAGGCCGGTCGGCGCCTCGCGCGTCCGGATTGGGTCGACGCGGCCCGGCGGCTCGGCGCGTTCCTGCTCGGTCCACTCTCGGACGGCGAGGGCCGGTTGCTCCGCAGCTACCGAGAAGGCCGAACAAGCGGAGCCGGCTACCTCGACGACTACGCCAACGTCGCCCACGGCCTGCTCGAGCTGCATGTCGCGACCGGGGAGCTGCGCTGGCTCGCGGAGGCGAACCGGCTCGCCCGCCTCGGAGTCGAGCTCTTCGCCGACGAGGAGCACGGCGGCTTCTTTCTCGTGGATCGCTATCGCGATCCACTGGTCGCCAGGTCGAAGCCGCTGGACGACCACCCGTTGCCGTCCGGCAACGCGATGTTGGCGCACGTGCTGCTTCGACTGTCCCGGATCTACGGGGAGGACGAGCTCGAGCGGCAGGCGGTCGGCGTGCTCCGGCTCGTGCGGCCGGCACTCGAACGGGCGCCGGCGGCGTTCGGCTGGGCGCTCTGCGCGCTCGACCTCTGGCTCAGCCCGCCGCGGGAGCTCGCAATCGTCGGTCCCGTCGACTCCGCGGTGGCGCGCGCCGCGCTCTCGCGGTGGCAGCCGAACACGGTCGTGGCGGTCGGCCCCGGCAGCGGCGTGCCGCTCCTGGAGGGCAAGAGCCTCGTCGACGGAAAGCCGGCCGTCTACATTTGCGAGCGGTTCGCATGCCAGGCGCCCGTGACCGATCCCGCTCTGCTCTAGAGGTTCCGAGCTCGCGCTCGTACGCCGGCCCTGACGACCTCGACGCTCTCCACGCCGTCGCCCGCGCCGTCTGGCGATCCAATAAGCCTCGGGCGCTGCCGCACGTGGGCGACGTCACCTGGGGCCTCTACCAGCACGAGCCCGAGCTTGCCTGGCCGAAGCGGACGCAGATCTTCGAGCGCGCTGGCGAGCCGGTCGCCTTCGGGATCCTCTGGCTGCCGCAGACGCTCCAGAGCGCCGTCCATCCCGAGCACCGGGACGACGTCGTCTACGACGCGCTGCTCGCGTGGTTCGCGAACGCGGCGGGTGAGGAGCTCGAGGGCGGCTTGGACGTGCAGATCCTCGAGAGCGACGCGGCGTTCGCGGCGGCGCTCGAGCGCCACGGCTATGCGCTGCTCGAGGGCGCCGGCTGGATGGAGCACCGCGTCCGCTCGCTCGCGGAGCCGATCGAGCCGCGTGTGCTCCCCGAGGGGTACCGGCTCCGCAGCATCGCCGGGGAGCTCGATCTCGAGCGCCGCGTCAACGTTCATCGAGCCGCGTTCCACCCATCCAAGCTCACCGTCCCGGCCTACCGCTTTCTGCGCACGTTGCCGCCATACCGGGAGGAGCTCGACGTCGTCGTCGAGGCGCCCGACGGGAGCTTCGCCGCCTACGCGCTCGCCTGGATCGACGAGGAGAACGGCGTCGGTGAGCTCGAGCCTGTGGGCACGCATCCGGATCACCAGCGGCGCGGGCTCGGGAAGGCGGTTTGCCTGGAGGCGTGCCGCCGCTTGCAGGAGACGGGCGCAGACACAGCGATCGTCTATTCCGTCCACGGCTACCACGCGGGCAAGCTGTACGACGCGGCGGGCTTCGAGGCGCTCGACCGCCACCTCGAGTACCGTCGCGCTATACCTGAGTTTGAATCCTAACTTCGCCGTCCCGCCATTGTCTTATCTCTCTGTAAGTGCGTAAAGTCGCCGGCAGCGGCGGTTTCTTCCTCGGCTCTCTCCAAAAAGGAGTGTTCCATGCGTAGGGTCTCACTGGCTTTGCTGGCTCTCGTCGGGGCGCTCGCCCTGGCGATCCCGGCCGCGTTCGCGAAGGCGGACGCAACAGCGCAAACACCGGGCATCTCCGCCCGGACGATCACGATCGGCGGCACTTTTCCGCTGACCGGACCGGCCTCGAGCTACGCAGTCATTCCGGCGGCGATGAAGGCGTACTTCAGCTATATCAACGCTCGGCGCGGCCCCGACGGCAAGCGCGGCATCTATGGCCGGCAGATCGTCTTCAAGTACTTCGACGACGGCTACAACCCGGTCAACTCCGTCCAGCTCGCGCGCAAGCTCGTCCAGGAGGACAAGGTCTTCGCCATGGTCGGCACTCTCGGCACCGAGGTCAACCAGGCCGTTCAGCCCTACCTCAACTCGGTCGGCGTCCCGCACACGCTCGTCTCCACCGGAGCGAGCGACTTCGGCAAGGACTACAAGAAGTACCCGTGGACGATCGGCTGGCAGCCGGACTACGTCTCCGAGGGCCGGCTCTACGGTCTCGATCTCGCCAGGAAGCCAAGCGCCAAGATCGCGATCCTCTACCAGAACGACAGCTACGGCAAGGACTACGTAGCGGGCTTCAAGTCGGCGCTCGGCACGGCCAAGTCGAGGCAGCAGATCGTCGGCGAGGAGGCGTTCGAGGTCACGAGCCCGAGCCCGGCCTCCCAGGTCGCGAAACTCCGCGCGAGCGGTGCGAACACGCTCGTCATCTTCGTGACCCCGCGGCCGACGATCCAGACCTACGCGATCATCCGAGCGCTCGGGTGGAAGCCGGATCAGATCTACGTGAACTCGGTCTCGGCGACCGACACGTTCATGACGACGGCAGTACGCTCGTCGAGCGCCGCCACGGTCAACGGCTCGATCAGCGCCGCGTACCTGAAGGATCCCGCCTCACCGGCCTTCGCGAACGACGCGATCGTGAAGCAGTACATCCGGCTCATGGGCAAGTACAACCCGCGCGGGGTCGTCACCGACGGGCTCAACTTCTACGGCTTCGCCAAGGCGGACACGTTCGTC
>JBPCJB010000298.1:0-14013 GCA_051005735.1 Gaiellaceae bacterium
GCCGACCTGCTCGCCGCGACCGACGTCTTCGTGACGCCCTACCGGAGTCGCGAGCAGATCGCCTCCGGTGCGCTCACGTTCGCGCTCGCAGCCGGCTGCGCGGCCGTGTCGACCCCGTACTGGTACGCCTAGGACATGCTCGGGTCCGGAGCGGGGAAGCTCGTTCCCTTCGACGATCCGGCCGCCTTGACCGAGGCTGTCTGCGAGTTCCTCGAGCAGCCCGAGACGTTGGCCGCCGCCAGGGCCGAGGCCCGCAGGATCGGCTCCGAGCTCGCCTGGCCGTCGGTCGCAAAGTCGACCGCCGACGTCCTCCTCGAGGCCACCGAGGCGGCGCCTCGCCGGACGTCGATCCCGGAGGTCGAGCTCGACCTGGCGGAGACGCGCACCGATCACCTGCTCACGCTCGTCGACGACTGCGGGATCGTTCAGCACGCGCACGGCGCGATCCCGAACCGGGAGTCCGGCTACTGCGTCGACGATGTCGCTCGTCTGCTCGTCGTCGCGCTCGAGCTCGAGCAGCGAACCGGCGATCGCGCGTGGGTGCCGGTTCTCTACCGCTCGCTCGCCTTCCTCTGCGACGCGGCGGACAGCGCAGCCGGCGCCGGGATGCGAAACTTCATGAGCTACGACCGGCGCTGGCTCGACGAGCCGCACGTCGGCGACCACGTCGGCCGGACGGTCTGGGCGCTCGGAGACATCCTCTCGACTGCGTGGGTGCCTGCGGCCGTCGAGCCGTCGCGGCGCCTCCTCGCTGCGCTCGTCGACTCGCTCCAACTCGAGCTCTCGCTCCGGACGGCGGCGCACCCGATCCTCGGGCTAGCGAGGCTCGACAAGGATCGGCTCGATGCGCCCGCCGGCGTCCTGCTCGAACGGTGCGTCACCCAGCTCGAAGCCGCCTACAACACGAGCTCGGCCGAGGGGTGGCACTGGTTCGAGGAGCGCCTGACGTACGACAACGCCCGGATCCCGCAAGCGCTGATCGTCGGCGGCGCCGCGCTCGGGCGTGAGCCGGCAGTGGCCGCCGGGCTCGACTCGCTGGCCTGGCTCGGCGACGAGTGCGGGCTCGCCGACGGCGTGCTCCGGCTCCCCGGACATCTTGGTCGCCGGCGCGGCGAGCCCGCCCCCGGCGGCGGCGACGAGCAGCCGCTCGACGCATCGGCGATGGTCGAAGCCGAGCTCGCTGCGTTCGCGGTCACCCACGATCCGAAGCACGGCACTCACGCCCAGCGCGCCTTCGAGTGGTTCCTCGGCCGTAACCGGCTCGGCCTGCCGCTCTACGACTTCGCGACCGGCGGCTGTAGCGACGGGCTCGGCGAGGATGCCCTGAACGCGAACGAAGGCGCCGAATCGACCCTCGCCTTCCACCGCGCCCAACACGTCATCGAGGCGGCCGGCCTGCCGCGCGTGCTCCGGAGCGCTGCGGTCGGCTCCGAGGCCGCCCGTTCCGGTGTCCCCGCATGACGGATCTCCGCCTGAGGCCGGTCGCGCGCGAGCTCTTCCGGCGCCATCCGGGCAACCCGATCCTGACGGCGAACGACTGGCCGGTGCCGGTCAACGTCGTCTTCAACCCCGCGGCGGCGATCGTGGGAGGAGAGACGGTGCTGCTCGCCCGGGTCGAGGCGCTCACCGGCGTCTCGCACCTCACCGTCGCCCGCTCGGCGAACGGGATCGACGGCTGGACGGTCGCGCCCGAACCGCTGCTCGAGCCGCAGGCGGGGATTGAGAGCGAGCAGTGGGGATTCGAGGACGCGCGGGCGGTCTGGGTCGACGAGCTCGGGTGCTTCGTGGTCACCTGCACCGCCTACGGGCCGGCCGGTCCGGCCGTCTACCTCGCCACGACGAGGGAATTCGTCTCGGTCGAGCGGAAGGGGATCGTCGTCGCCGCCGAGGACAAGAACGCCGCTCTGCTACCCGAGCGCGTCGGCGGCAAGTGGATCCTCTTCCATCGGCCGACGACGGGCTTCCACGGCGTCTCCCAGGCGGGGATCGCCCTCTCTCGCTCCGATGACCTCGAACACTGGACTGCGTCCGAGCCGGTGATGCAGCCGCGCTCGGGGGCCTGGTGGGACTCGCTCCGGATCGGGATCGGGCCGCCGCTCCTGAAGACCGAGCACGGCTGGCTCTTGATCTACCACGGCGTCAAGGAGACGGTGGCGGGCGCGATCTACCGGGTCGGGCTCGCGCTTCTCGACCTCGAGGAGCCGACGCGCGTCCTGCGCCGAGCCGACGATTGGATCCTCGGGCCGCTCGAGCCCTACGAGCGGCAAGGCGACGTCGCGAACGCGCTCTTCCCCTGCGGCGTGATCCAGGACGAGGGCGGCGTGCTTCGCCTGTACTACGGCGCCGCCGACACCTCGATCTGCCTCGCGACAGGCCGTCTAGACGAGCTTGTGGAGCGAGTGCTCGAGGCGCCGGAGCCGGAGTGAAGGCGGTCGTCGTCCGGGGGTGGTGAGGGTCACCGAGTCGGCAACGTGGAGTTCCTCGCGCGGAGCGCGGACACGCCGCGCTTCAACTTCGCGGTGATCGAGATCCAGCCGCATCGCGACGGCCCGCCGAAGCACGCGCACGCGGCGAGGACGATGCGTTCTTCATCCTCGAGGGCGAGCTCACCTTCGGGGTCGAAGGCGAGGAGGTGGTCGCCGGACCGAGCACGTTCGTCCTCGTCCCGCCTGGGGTCGAGCACACGTTCGCCAACCGCGGCGACGAGGTCGTGCGGATGCTCAACATCCACGCACCTGCCGGCTTCGACCTGCGGCTGCAACAGGACTGAGTCTCGCTCCACAAGTCGTTCTCGATAAGGACGCTGAATCGTTCTCGCTGCCGATCCGCGAACGAGGGGCGCGTCCTACCCTCACAGGATGCTGACGCTGCAATACGCAGATTCTGGTGCGCGCGGATCCGGCGAGTGAGGCGGCCCCTTCCGGCGGCTGAGCCGCTCTCGGCCCGGAACAGGGTCGGTGGCGGTCGTGATCGCCTGCTCGCTCGCGGTTACGCTGCCGTTGGTCGGGCTCGTCTCGCTGCTGCTTCGGTCGCAGCTCGGGCCCCCAGTTCCATAACGACCAGGCGTATTTCGTCATCTTCGGCGTCGTAGGTGGTGTGGCGTTCGCTCTCGGCTATGCGGCAGGCGAGGCAGCCAACCGGCGCGGGGACGCCCGCGTGTTGCTCCTGTCCCTCGCGTTCATGGCGACCGGGGGCTTCATGGGCCTGCACGCCTTTGGAACGGCCGGCGTCCTCTCCGAGAGCCGCGCCGGCTTTCAGATCGCGATTCCGGTCGGGTTGCTCGTGAGCGCATTCTTCGCCGCGGGGTTCGGCGTTCGTCGATGCGCGGCCCGAGCTCGCGCCACGGTTGATCCGCCAGCGGAGGAAGCTTCGGGGAGCTGTGCTCCTCACCATGGCCGCGTGGTTTCTCTGGACGCTCGCGAACCTGCCACCGCTGCGCGGGCCAAACAGCGAGGCCGCGACGGGAACCGTGCTCGCCGCGCTGGCGATCCTCGGGACGATCGTCTATGCGGTGAGCGCCCTTCGGTACTGGCGTCTCTTCCGACATGGGCCCAAGTTGCTTTCGACGGCTGTCATCGCCTGTTTCCTCCTGCTCTCCGAGGCGATGATCGGCGTCGCGGTCACGGGCGAGCGCAAATGGCACGCGAGCTGGTGGGAGTGGCACGGCCTGATCGTCCTCGCCTATCTGATCATCGGGTTCGCCGCCCGCCGCGAATGGCGTGACGAACGCTTCCGGGATCTCTACCTGCCGACCACGCGCGAGCGCCGTCAGGAAGTCAGCGTCCTCTTCGGCGACCTCGTGGGTTTTACGAGCTTCTCCGAACGCTCATCGCCGGGCGAGGTCGCGGCAGTGCTCAATGCGTATTGGGGCACGGCGGCGCCGTTGCTCACGCGTCGGTTCGGCGGCGAGGTCGAGAAGTTCATCGGCGACGGGATCGTGGCCACGTTCAACAGCCGCGGCGATCAGCCCGACCACGCTCTCCGCGCGCGGCTCTCGCCCTGCGGCGCGCCGTGGCAGCTCTCGCGGACGAGCACCCGGGCTGGCCGCGCCTGCGCATCGGCGTCAACAGCGGCGAGGCGGTGGTTCGCGAGATCGGAGGAGACGGCCACGTCGCGTACACCCTCGTGGGCGACACGGTCAACACTGGCTCGCGCCTGGGAGGGTCTCGCCCCACCCGGCGGAGTGCTGATCGGAGCCAAGACCCACGCGGAGCTGCCCGCGGGCGCGCTGGTGGAAGCGAGAACCGGATTGAGGATGAAAGGGAAGGACGATCTCGTGAACGCGTACCTGCTGCTCGCTCTTCCCTAAGGGCCTGTCCAAAAAGTGCGCTAGGCGCCTGACGGGCGTCACACGGCGCGATGCTACGTCCTCGGTCGCCCCGACATGCCTGCATATCGGAGCTCCCTGTGTCCTTGCCTCGCACCCCGTGCCGCGCGTCATCCACCGCGGTCACTTTCTGGACAGGCCCTTAACGGTCGCTACGTCTCCTTGAACGAGATCTGCTGCGCGCCCTCCCAGAGCGTCCGCCGGCCGAGCTCCTTGAGCTGCTCCCGACCCTCGACGAGGGTGGCGAAGTGGTTCGCCCAGAGGTGGCCCGCCTTGCTCGCGAACGAGCAGTAGCCGTAGGGAAAGAGGAGCTCGGTCTCGCTCTCGCCGCCCGGGTAGAGCGCGAGCTCGCCGGGATGCGGGTAGCTCGTTGCGTTCTCGGGGCCGATCCCGAGCTCGCGGTCGCCCCACGGGATCCAGTTCGACTCGCCGCTCCAGCGGCAATGGATGATCCGGTCGTCCAGTGGGAGCATCGCCTTGAACGCGGCGACTGTCTTCGGCGCCAGCTCGTCCTCCCAGCGGGCAACGAAGCGCATTCCGGCGGCGTGTATCTCGAGCACGGGCGGAACCTATCGGGCCGCGACCGCCCACGCGACGAGGAGATCGCGCTCCTCGTCGGTCATCTCGGTCGCGTTTCCGGGTGGCATGGCGCGGGAGGAGACCTGACTCTCGATCAGCGACGAAGTGGCGCGCATCTCTTCGAGCGTCTCCAGTCGGACGCCGTTCGGGGCCGAGGCGCCCACGTGACACGCGGTGCAGCGCTCGGTCACGATCGCCTGTGCCTCGGCGTCGGTGACCTGCCGCGCGAGCCCGGGGGTCTCCTCGGGCGCCAGCGCAACCGCGAGCGCGATCGCTCCGACGGCGACCGCGGCGGGAATCCACCACGCCCGGCGGCCCTGGTGCCAGAGGTTGAAGAAGTGCCGGATCGCGGCGACGAGCGCGAAGAGCGCGAGCAGGACGAGCCACGCGTGGCCGCTCCCGAATGTGAAGGCGAAGTGACCGGCGAGCATCGTGAAGACGACGGGCAGCGTCAGGTAGTTGTTGTGGACAGAGCGCTGCTTGGCGCGGAGGCCGGGCGCCGGATCGGGCTCGCGGAACTCCTGCTTCGCGCGCACGAGCTCCCAGTGCGCCGGGATGATCGTGAAGAAGACGTTCGCGGCCATGATCGTCCCGAGCATCGCGCCGACCTGGAGGTAGGCGGCGCGGGCGGCGAAGAGCTCGCCGGCCGCGAAGGCCGAGGCGATCACGAGCGCCGCTGCGAAGCCGGCGACTGCGCGATCGTCGCGGAGCAGGCGGCAGGCGGCGTCGTAGAGGAGCCACGCGAGTACGAGCCCCGCGCCCGAGAGCGCTGCCGCTTGCCAGCCCGACAGGTCCGCAACCGTCGGGTCTACGAGCCGCGTCTCGGGATCGGTCCAGTAGAGGACGACGAGGAGCGCGAAGCCCGAGAGCCACGTCGCGTAGGCCTCCCACTTGAACCAGTGCAGATGCTCGGGCAGCTTCGGCGGCGCGACCTTGTACTTCTGCGAGTGGTAGAAGCCGCCGCCGTGGACGCCCCAGTACTCGCCGGCGACTCCTTCCTTGGGCTCCTTCGGCGGCGCCAGCCCGAGGTCGAGGCGGATGAAGTAGAAGGAGGCGCCGATCCACGCGATCCCGGCGACGACGTGGAGGAAGCGCAGGACGAGGTCCGCGACCTCCCTCAGGTAGTCCGCGTCCATCCCTGCTGCTCCCATCTCGCTCTCGCGATAGCGCAGAGCTCGCGCAGCCCTGTCTCGAGCTCCTGCTCGCGACTCCGTCCAAGCCGCTCACGCAACACCGGCAGCAGCTCCTCGCGCGGCCGGCCGGCGACGAAGACGACGAACGCGAAGCCGAAGCGCCGCTCGTACTCCTCGTTCAGGCGGTCGAGCTCGTTGAGCACATGCGTGTCCCCGCCGTGCTGCTCGGGCGAGCGCTCCCCGATCCGCGGGTGCGCGGCGAGCGCGGCGAAGCGATCCTCCACGGGCAGCGCGAGCGCCACCTCCTCGGCGACGGCGAGGGGGCTCTCCCGTGCGGCCAGCTCGTCAACGAGCCGCGTCCGCCCCGAGAACAGCGGCGCCAGCTCGTCGGCGCTCAGCTCCCGCGGTAGCTCGCGCACGAGTAGGGGGAGACGAGGAGCGGCACGTGGAAGTGCCCGTCGCCGAGCTCGACCTCCAGCTCGACCCGCGTGAAGAACGGCGACGGAGGATGGAAGACGAGCCGATACGCGCCGGGCTCGAGGTCGTCGCCGAGGCGCGCGCGTCCGTCCTCGTCGGTGTGCGCCACCGCCACGAGCCTGGCGCCGCGATAGAGCTCGACCGAGACCGCCGCGGCCGGCTCGCCCGCGCCCGTGTCGAGGACATGTGTCGAGATCGAGGTCACTCCGTTGGCCTCACTGCTGGAATCTTCGCGCCTGGACCCGATGGAGGCGAGCGATCTCCCGCTCGTCGGCCCGGACGAGCGCGCCATCGTCGACGACGAGCTCGCCGCCGACGTAGAGCTTGTCGACGCGATGCGGTCCGGAGAAGACGAGCCCGTCGACCGGGTCGGCCGCGCCGCCGAGCTCGAGCCCGTCCGTCCGCCAGACGGCGAAGTCGGCGCACTTACCCGGCGCGACCTCGCCGATGTCATCGCGGCCGAGCACCGCCGCGCCCCCGCGCGTTGCGAGCCGGAGCGCCTCGCGGGAGGTGAGCGCCGTCGGCCCTCCGACTCCGCGCGCGACGAGCAGCGCCTGCTTCGCCTCCAGGAAGAGATCGCTGCGCTCGTTCGAGGCGGAGCCGTCGACACCGAGGCCGACGCGGACGCCCGCGTCGAGCAACCCCCGCACCGGTGCGATCCCGGCGCCTAGGCGGAGATTCGAGCTGGGGCAGTGGGCGACGCCCGTGCCCGTCTCGGCGAAGCGACCGATCTCGGCGTCGGCGAGGTGGACGCAATGGGCGCACCAGACGTCCTCCGCCAGCCAGCCGAGCCGCTCGAGGTACTCGACCGGCGAGCAGCCGAATCGCTCGCGGCAGAACGACTCCTCCTCGACCGTCTCGGCCAGGTGCGTATGGAGTTGGAGGCCGAGCTCGCGGGCGAGCGCCGCCGACTCGGTCATCAGCTCGCGCGTGACCGAGAAGGGAGAGCAGGGCGCGACGACGATCTGCACGCGCGCACCCGGGCCGGGCTCGTGCAGCCGGGCGAGGCGCTTCGTGTCCTCGAGGATCGCGTCGAGCGTCTCGACGACCGAGTCGGGCGGCAGGCCGCCGGCGGACTCACCGAGATCCATCGACCCCCGCGAGGCGACGATCCGGACGCCGAGCTCCCGCGCCGCCTGGAGCTCTGCCTCGATCAGGCCCTGCTCGCCGTGCGGGAAGACGTAGTGGTGGTCGAAGACCGTGCCGCAACCCGAGAGCGCCAGCTCGGCGAGGCCTGTGCGTGCTGCCGCGTACTCGGCCTCGGCGTCGAGTCGAGCCCACATGGGATAGAGCTCGACGAGCCATTCGAAGAGCGTTCCCTGCGGGGCTCGGGCGCGGGTGAGCGTCTGGTAGAGGTGGTGGTGCGTGTTTACGAGCGCCGGGGTCACGACCGCGCCGGCGAGGTCGCTGCGCACCTCCGCTGCCGGCTCCTCGCCTCGACCGAGCGCGCTCACGAGGCCGTCCTGGAAGAGGATCCAGCCGTCCGGATGCTCGGTGCCCGCGTCGTCCATCGTGACCACGTGCGCGTGCGCGAGCAGGGATTTCATGCCCGGGTACCGTACTCTTCCGAGCCGTGGAGGTCGTCACCCCCCGCTCCCTGGACGAGGCGCTGCGCGTCAAGGCCGAACGGCCCGACGCGCGCCCGATTGCGGGCGGGACGGACGTGCTCGTCGAGCTGAACTTCGACCGCACGCGGCCCGAGACGCTCCTGAACCTGAACGAGGTCGGCGAGCTGCGGGGCTGGTCGCGCGAGAACGGGACGCTCCGGCTCGGCTCGGGACTCACCTACGCCGAAGCGATGCGATCCCCGCTCGCCGGGCTGCTGCCGGCGCTCTCCGAAGCGTCTCGCACGGTCGGCTCGCCGCAGATCCGAACGCGTGGGACGATCGGCGGCAACCTCGGCACCGCCTCGCCGGCGGGCGATGCGCTGCCGCCGCTGCTCGTCGAGGGCGCCCAGGTGGAGCTCGGCAGCGTCCGCGGCGTTCGCAGCCTGCCGCTCGCGGAGTTCCTCGTCGGCCCCAAGCGGAACGCGCTCGAGCCGGACGAGCTCGTGCTCGCCGTCCGGCTGACGCCGAGCGGTCAGCCGCAGACGTTCATGAAGGTGGGGCCGCGGAACGCGATGGTGATCGCGGTCTGCTCGCTCGCGCTCGTCGCCGACCGGGAGGGCGGCGAGCTGCGAGCTGCGTACGGCTCGTCGGGCCCGGTTGTCGGGCTCGTGACGGCGCCGCTCGACGAGGTGGACGGCTTCGCAGCTGCGGTTGCGGCGGCTGCTTCGCCGATCGACGACGTCCGCGGCACCGCCGCCTACCGTCGCCACGCGCTGCGGGTGCTGACGGCTCGCGCCCTGGAACGGTGCCTGGCTTGAGGAGCTGGGCTTGAAGATCCGCGTGACGGTGAACGGCCAGTCGCGCGAGGCCGACATCTGGGCCGGCGAGAGCCTGCTCACGACGCTCCGTGATTCGCTCGACCTGCCCGGCTCGAAGAACGCGTGCGAGCAGGGCGAGTGCGGCTCCTGCTCGGTGCTGCTGGACGGCGAGCTCGTCTGTGCCTGCCTCGTGCTCGCCGCGCAGGCCGACGGCCACGAGGTGACGACCGTCGAGGGACTTGCCGAGGGCGACGAGCTGCACCGCGTCCAGCGCACCTTCGTCGAGGCCGGCGCCGTGCAATGCGGCTTCTGCACTCCGGGGCTCGTCGTGGCGACGACAGCGTTGCTCGAGGCCAACCCGGAGCCGTCGGACGACGAGCTCCGCGAGGCGCTCTCCGGGAACCTCTGCCGCTGCACCGGGTACGCGAAGATCTTCGACGCGGTTCGCCTGGCGGCCCGCTCGTGAGACGCTTGGCTCCAAGACACATGTCCAGAATGGACAGCGCCGCCGGGTCGAGCGCGGCGGTCCTGGGGGCCACCGCTCCTCCTCCCCGCTACGAGCGTAGCGCTTACGAGCACTGTCCTTCGCAACGCCGGAGTGTCGAAAGCGTGCCGATTCTCGTGAGCTCGCTCTCCGCCCGCACGCGCACGCGCACTCCCGCGCGAGCACCGGCACGACCGACGACCGAGCACGCGCCGACGCTCGAGCCGGGCCGCGTCGGCGATCGCGTCTCCCGACACGACGCCGTCCCCAAGGTCACCGGCGAGTTCGCCTACTCGAGCGACCTCCAAGCCGCCGGGATGCTCTGGGGCAAGACCATTCGTAGCCCGCACGCGCACGCGCGCATTCTCGAGCTCGACATCTCTGAGGCGCTGCGGTTGCCCGGGGTTCACACCGTTCTCACCCACGAGGACGTCCCAGGCCAGAAGACTTACGGCCTCGAGTTCGCCGACCAGCCGGTCCTTGCGTCCGACCGCGTCCGCTACTTCGGCGAGGCGGTCGCGCTCGTCGCCGCCGAGGAGCCCGAGCAAGCGCGCCGCGCAGCCGCCGCCGTCAAGGTCGTCTACGAGCCGCTCGAAGCGGTCACCGAGATGGAGCGCGCGCTCGAGCAGGAGCCGCTCCACCCGAATCGGCCCACGATGAGTCACGGCTACCGCGACGACCCGCGGCCGAACGTCGTCCGGACAATGGTGATCCGCCACGGCGACCCGGAGGCCGAGGGCGACGTGTCCGTCTCAGGTGTCTACGAGGTCGGGATCCAGGATCAGGCGTTTCTCGGCCCCGAGTCCGGCCTCGCGGTCCCGGACGGCGAGGGCGGCGTCGACGTCTATGTGGCGACGCAGTGGCTGCACGTCGATCGCGACCAGGTGGCGCCGTGCCTCGGGCTCCCGCCTGAACAGGTGCGGATCCACCTGAGCGGCGTCGGCGGCGCCTTCGGTGGCCGCGAGGACCTCTCGATGCAGATCCACGGCGCCCTGCTCGCCCTGCGCACCGGCCGCCCGGTCAAGATCGTCTACGACCGCCAGGAGTCGTTCGTGGGCCACATCCATCGGCACCCCGCCCGCGTCTGGTGCGAGCATCGCGCCACGCGCGCCGGGAAGCTCGTCAACGTGCGGATGCGGATCCTGCTCGACGGCGGCGCGTACGCCTCGAGCTCGACGGCGGTCACCTCGAACGCCGCCTCCTTCGCGCTCGGACCGTACGCGGTCGAGAACGCCCTGATCGAGTCGACCTGCGTCTACACGAACAACCCGCCTTGCGGGGCGATGCGAGGCTTCGGCGCCGTTCAGACCTGTTTCGCCGGCGAGGCGCAGCTCGACAGGCTCGCCGCCGAGCTCGGGATCGATCCGGTCGAGCTGCGGCTGCTGAACGCCCTCGCGCCGGGAAACGTGCTCCCGACCGGCCAGCGGATCGAGGGCTCCCTGCCTGTTGCCGAGGTGATCCGGCGCGCCGCCGCGCTGCCGCTGCCCGAGCCTGAGGCCCTCCCCCGCGCGGCGATCCGGCTTCCAGGCGGCGCCGGCAACACGACGCGCGGCGAGGGTGTCGAGCGCGGCGTCGGCTTCGCCGTCGGCTTCAAGAACATCTGCTACTCCGAGGGCTTCGACGACTCCACCGCCGCGCGAGTGATCCTGCGCGCGGACGGCTCCGCCGAGATTCACTGCGCCGCGTCCGAGGTCGGACAGGGAGTCACCGACGTGATCCTCCAGGTCGCTCGCACCGAGCTCGGCGCCGACAACGTCGTGCTCGCCTCGCCGGAGACCTCGAGCGTCGCCTCTGCCGGCTCCGCGTCCGCCTCGCGGATGACTTGGATGGCCGCGGGCGCCGTTCAGCTCGCCTGCCGCGCCGCGCTCGACGAGCGAGAGCGCACCGGCGGCGAGATCGATGTCGAGCGGATCTACCGCCACTCGCGGACCACCCCGCTCGACCCCGAGACCGGTCAGATCACGGGCGAGCGGGCTCACGTCGCCTTCGCGGTGGCCGCGATGCGCGTCGTCGTCGAGGTCGACGTCGAGCTCGGTCTGACCCGAGTCGTCTGGATCGGGACGGCGCAGGACGTGGGCAAGGCCGTCAACCCCCTCGCCGTCGAGGGCCAGATCGAGGGGGGCGCCGCTCAGGGGCTCGGGCTCGCGCTGATGGAGGAGATCCAGACCCGCGACGGCCTGATCACGAATGCGAGCTTCACCGATTACCTGATCCCGACGACACTCGACATGCCTCCGGTCGAGAGCGTCCTCGTCGAGGATCCCGAGCCCGATGCTCCCTACGGCGTCAAGGGGGTCGGCGAGCCGCCGACCGTGGTCTCTACTGCCGCGATCCTCTCCGCCCTCCGCGACGCCACCGGCCGGGCGCTGACTCGTGTGCCGGTGCGGCCGGACGACATCGTAGGGCTCTAGGAGGGCTTGGCGGAACGTCCAAGCCCTCCTAGCAGCACCGCTCAAGCAGTCGGGGCGGATGCCGATCATCGGAAGGGAATGAACCCGCCGATCCTGAACGAATCCACACTGCCTCACTTGCGCGGCCTGCTAGAGGTGCTCCGGCTTCAGCGTCTCGAGCAGGACCCGGCCGTTCTCCTCGAGCGAATCGCAGAGATTCTCGGCGAGAGCCTCGGCTTCCGGGCGGTTGTCGTCAACCTCTACCGGCCGCAGTGGGACGACTTCGAGGTCGTCGCCGCGCATGGCAATGAGGAGGCCCGCAAGTTGCTCCTCGGGACGACGACGACCCTCTCCGCCTGGGCGCCGATGCTCGACGAGCGCTTCCGGCGCGGCGATGTCTACTTCATCCCACACGGCGAGCTCGACTGGAGCGAGTTCGGCGTCGTCTACTTGCCCGCGCTGCCCGTCTCCGAGAGCCCTGACGCCTGGCACCCGGAGGACGGGCTGATCGCGCCGATGCTCGGCTCGGACGGGTCGCTGCTCGGGATCTCTCGGTGGACGAGCCGGAGTCGGACGCGGTGCCAGGGGACGAGGAGCTCGAGCTCCTCTCTGCCGTGGCGGCGCACCTCGCCCTCTCGATCGACGCAGCTCAGGCCGCCGCCGTGGCCGCGCGCGACCGCGCCTCGCTCGCGAACCTGCTCGAGGTCTCCGCGCGCCTGAACGCGCTCGAGACCGCCGAGTCGGTGCTCGGGGCGGTGACGCGCGGAATCCAGCGCGCTCGGCTTCGAGAAGGTGGTGGCGGCGATCGCGGACGGAGCGGGAGGCTTCGCGCCACGGGGAGCAGCCGGGTGGCAGCTGGACGACCCCAAGCTCGATTTCGAGATCACCGCCGGCGAGGTGGCGACGATCCTCGATCCCGACTTCGAGATCGAGGGTTGCTACCTCCTCCCGCGCGAGGTCGCAGGGCCGCGGGCCCCCAACCATTCCACCTACGCCTCGGTTCGGAACGGCCACGGCCCGCTCGCGTGGAACCGGCATTGGCTGATCGTGCCGCTCGTCGACCGGGGGGGGAAGCGTGACGGGCTTCATCTGGGCGGACGATCCGGAGGATTCGCTGCTGCCCTCGCGCGAGCGGCTCGAGGCCTGCGTACGTTCGCGAATCAGGCGAGCGCAGCCCTTCGTGCGGCCGCCGATCTGGAGGCGCTGACGCGGCGCAACGAAGAGCTCGCGGCGCTGCACCGGACGACGCTCGGCCTACTCGATCGGCTCGAGCTCGACAGCGTGCTCGAGCCGATCGTCGACAGCGCCCGTTCGCTCCTCGGGACGACGCACGGCTATCTCTATCTCGTCGACGACCAGGGCGAGACGAATGCAGCTCCGGGTCCGACTCGGGATGTTCGAGCGACTGCCCAGCAGCATCGTCAGCCGCGGCCAGGGGATCGCCGGCCGGGTCTGGGAAACCGGGACCTCGCTCGCCGTCGCCGACTACGAAGGATGGGAAGGCCTCGTCGTAGGCGACGCCGAGAACCCCTTTCACCTCACCGCCGGCGCGCAGGGGGGACGCCGAGCACGGCATGAAAGCCCGCTCCTTCGAAGTGCGGCAGGCGGCCCAGCTTGCCTCGCTCGCCCTCGAGAACGCGCGTCTCTACGCGGAGCTGCAGCGAAGCGAGGAGCTGTATCGACGGGTGCTCGAGAACTCGCACGACCTGATCGCGCTGATCGACCTGGAAGGACGAATCACGTATGCGAACTCGGCCCACGAGCGCGTGCTTGGCTACGGGATCGACGAGCTCGTAGGGAGGCACGCCTCCGAGCTCGCGGACCCGACCGATCCTCCGCTGGCGCTCCGGGGCAGGACGCCCTCGCTGCCGATCCGCCGGATCCGGCGCAAAGACGGCTCCTGGGCGCTCGTCGAGGGCTCGAGCGTGTTGCTGCGGAACCCTGCCGGCGAGCCCGAGCTGAAGCTCGTCTTCGCCCGCGATGTCAGCGAGCGCGAGCGGATCGCGGAGCAGCTCCGCCAGGCCCAGAAGATGGAGTCGATCGGGCGGCTCGCGGGCGGAATCGCCCACGACTTCAACAACCTGCTGACCGCGATCGGCGGCTACGCCGAGCTCGGCGTGCTCGAGCTCGACGGGGACGACATCGTGCTCTCGTCGGCGCTCGACGGCCACCTCGGCCCGATCGTCGCCGATCCGACGCAGATCGAGCAGGTGCTGCTGAATCTCGCGATCAATGCCCGCGATGCGATGTCCGGCGGC
>JBPCJB010000299.1:0-5215 GCA_051005735.1 Gaiellaceae bacterium
GAGAGGAAGCGGAGCGCGAGGATGAAGCTGATGATCGAGACGAGGTAGAGGAGCTCAGTCAGGGTTTCGTTCACGCGGCTCCCGCTTCTTGAACATCTCGAGCATCCGGTCGGTGACGACGAATCCACCCACCACGTTCGCGGAGGCGAGCACGACGGCGACGAAGCCGACCACGCGCGTCAGCCCGTCTGCCTCGTCCATCCCGGCGACGAGCATCGCGCCGACGATCACGATCCCGTGGATCGCGTTCGTCCCGGACATCAACGGCGTGTGGAGGAGCGTCGGCACCTTGGAGATCACCTCGACGCCGAGAAAGATCGCGAGCACGAGGATCGTCAGCTCGATCACGAGCGTCGCGTTGTGGCTCATGCGGCCTCCCTCGCCTTCGGCTCGATCGCGCGGGGGAAACCCAGCTTCCCCCGCGAGCCCCCCTCCAGGCCGCGTGTCAACGTCACGCGGCGACCTCGCTCCGAGTCACGCACGCGCCTGCGGTGATCTCGTCCGCGAAGTCGAGCGCGAGCTCACCGTTCGGCGCCAAGTGCTGCAGGAGGGCCGAGACGTTACGAGCGTAGAGCTGGCTCGCGTGGTACGGCATCGTCGCCGCCAGGTTGGTGAGGCCGACGACCGTCACTCCGCCGCGGACGATCTCCGTGCCCGGCTCCGTCAGCTCGCAGTTGCCGCCCGTCTCGGCTGCGAGGTCGACGATCACCGAGCCGGGACGCATCCGTTCGACCGCGGACGCGGGGATGAGGAGCGGCGCCGGCCGGCCGGGGACGAGCGCTGTCGTGACGACGACGTCCATGTCGGCGATCCGCTCCTCGAGCGCAGACTGCTGCTGGGACTGCTGCTCGGCGTTCAGCTCGACGGCGTAACCGCCCTCGGTCTCCGCTCCCCGCACCCCGAGGTCGAGGAAGGTCGCGCCCAGGCTCTCGACCTGCTCCTGCACGACGGGGCGCGTGTCGAACGCCGAGACGACGGCGCCGAGCCGGCGAGCCGTCGCGATCGCCTGCAACCCCGCGACACCGGCCCCGAGAACGAGCACCTTTGCAGGGGCGACGGTTCCGGCGGCGGTCATCAGGAGCGGGAAGAGCCGAGGCAGCCGGTCGGCGGCGAGGATGACGGCCTTGTAGCCCGCGACCGTGCTCTGGGAGGAGAGCGCGTCCATCGACTGTGCGCGCGTTATCCGCGGCACCGACTCCATCGCGAAGGCGTCCACGCCCCGCGCGGCCAGCCGCTCGATCGACGCAGAGTCGCCGAGCGGGTTCAGGAAGCCGATCAGGATCGTGCCGGAGGTAAGCGCGTCGACCTCCTCCGCGGTCGGCGGCGCCACGCGAACGACGGCTGCCGCCTCGAGGTAGAGCTCGTCGGCCGCCCGAATCGAAGCTCCGGCTGCGGTGTAAGCCTCGTCCGCGAAGCCCGCTTCGACTCCGGCGCCTCGCTCGACCGTCACGTCGAATCCGGCCGCAACGAGCTTCCCGACGGCGTCGGGAACGAGCGCTACGCGTCGCTCGCCGGCAGCCGACTCTCTGGGAACCGCGATCCGCACCGAGCGGAACTCTACGGAGCCTGCGGCTGCGAGAGCAGGGAACCGGCTGCCCCAGCCGATCAAGGAATTTACAAATCCCGAAAATGGCGAGGTTTTCGGCCGCCTCAAGCCGGGGATCAGGACAACGTTCGCTCCGGTGGCGGTTGGGGGCTCGTTCTGCGCCACCGGGTTCATCGTCCACTCACATGCTCGTCAATCCGGCGGCTGCTCGACAAAGCCAGCATTCGGAGAAGGGAGTACCCATGACTCATCTGCCACCCTTGGAGGAGCTCGACCAGGACGGAGCAATCCGGGAGACCGCAGCCAAGGTCGATCCTGAGACCCGTTCCGCGTTCCTGAAGAAGGTCGGGATCGGTGTCGGCACGGTCGCCGCCGGCAGCGCCTTCGCCGGCGCGATCCCGAGTATGGCTCGCGGCCAGGCGATCCCGCAGAGCGACGTCGACATCCTCAACTTCGCTCTCACCCTCGAGTACCTCGAGGCCGCCTTCTATGCGACCGCGAACCAGAACCGGGTTCTCAAGGGCGAGCTGAACCGCTTCTCGACGGTCGTCGCCCAGCACGAGAACACCCACGTCGTCTTCCTCCGGAGGGCGCTCGGCGCGAAGGCCGTCGCGAAGCCGAACTTCGACTTCAAGGACACCGTCACGAACCCCGCCAAGTTCGCCGCCACCGCACAGGTGCTCGAGGACACGGGCGTGCACGCCTACCTCGGCCAGGTCGGCCTGATCAAGACGAAGTCGATCCTCGTCGCCGCCGGCCGGATCCTCCCGGTCGAGGCCCGGCACGCCGCCTGGATCCGCGACATCCGCTTCTCGGGCGGGACGAACCCCAACACGACGCCGGCCCCGGCCGCGTTCGAGGACGGCTTCACCAAGGCCAGGATCCTGGCCGCCGTCAACGCGACGGGCTTCATCGTCGGCTAGTCGCGAGGAATCACGATCCAGCGGGGCGGTCTTCCGACCGCCCCGCTTTCGTTCTCGGGCCGGCTAGAGCGAAGCCCAGACCTCGAGCTTCGAGCACGTGCGCCTGATCACCTCGTCGGTGAACTCGGTCGAGCTCGCGTGGCCGGCGAGATCGGCGGTTCGCACTCCCTCCGAGACGGCTTCGAGGCACGCCTCCCGGATCGCCCGCCCTGCCTGCTGGGCCGGCTCGTCGGCGTGGGAGAGAAGCGCCGCCCCGCCGAGGATCATCGCCATCGGGTTCGCGACATCCTTCCCGAAGAGCGCCGGCGCGGTTCCGTGAGCGGCTTCGGCCATCAGCGCCTTCGGCACGTAGTCCTCGTCGAAGGCGACGAGCAGCGACTCCGACCCGGCGATCGAGCCGAAGAGCGGTAGGACGAGGTCGGAGAGGATGTCGCCGTCCCGGTTCAGCGCCGGGATCACGAGCGGCGCGCCGGTGTTCTTCAGCAGCAACGCAAAGGTCGCGTCGATCAGCTGCGGCTCGTAGGGCACCTCGGGATGCCTCTCCGCGGCAGCATCCATCTCCTCCTTGAGCATGCCCTCGTAGGTCGGGCTGACCGTGAACTTCGGGCCGCCGAAGACCTTGGCGCCCATCCGCTCGGCCTGCCGGAACGCGAACTCGGCCACCGAGCGACAGATCCGCCGCTCGATCCGTTCGGTCCGGAACGCCACCTCGTCCTCGCCCTCTCCCTCGCGCCACTCCTGTGCGCCGTAGGCATCTCCGACCGCCATCCGGACCACGGAGATCGGCGCGTGGGCGCCGCCGACCGGGACGATGCCCGGAATCCGCCGGCCGGTGCGGACGATTACCTGACCGCCGATCTGCTCGCGCAGGAGGCGGTTCGGCGAGCCGACGTCGTCGCGGGCCTCGGGGGTCACGGTCGCGGCCTTGAGCCCGAGTCCGGATTCGCGGATCGCCGCCGCCGCCTCGAGTACGACGCCGTTCTCCGTGGCGCGGCGCTTTCCCAGCGAGAGGTCGAAGCGCGGGAGCGCAAGCTCGAAGCCGATCACGTCCGCGGCGAGCACCCGTAGCGACTGCTCGAGCAGCTCCTGCCCCGTCTCGTCCCCCTCGAGCACCACGATCGTCCGTGCGTCCATCGGCGGCGGATTCTACTGGTGCGTTTCTGGGAAGCTCTCTCGGATGGCGCGCAAAGGAGGCTGGCGCCGTGCCGGAGGTCGCAAGCGGTTTCGCTACCTCGACGCGCGCGGACATCGGATCGAGGATCCCGCGAAACTGGAGCGGATCGAGCAGCTCGTGATCCCGCCCGCCTGGCGCGACGTCTGGATCTCGCCGCGTGGCGGCGCGAAGCTTCAGGCAACCGGGCTCGACGCGGCCGGGCGGCGGCAGTACCTCTATCACCCGGACTTCCGCGCAGCGCAGGAGCAGGCCAAGTTCCACAAGCTCGTCCGCTTCGCGGAACTGCTACCCGGCCTCCGCTCGGCTATGGCCGAGCACATGCTGCTCGAGTCGTACGAGCGCGAGCGCGTCTGCGCCGTCGCAGTCCGGCTGATCAATCTGGGGTGGTTCCGGGTCGGTTCCGACCGCTATGTGATGAGCTCGCGGACCTACGGCGTGACGACGCTCTTCAAGAGCCACGTCTCGGTTCGCGGCAAGCGGGTCGCATTCAAGTTCCGGGCCAAGCACAAGGTGCTCGTGCGGGCGACGCTCGTGGACGAGGAGCTCGCGACCGCGATCCGCGAGCTGCTCGACCAGCCGGGCGGAGCGCGGCTCTTTCGCTACGGCGCGCCGGGCGAGCGCTGCAATCTCACCGGCCAGGTGCTGAACGACTACATCCGCGAGTTCATGGGCGAGGACTTCACGGCCAAAGACTTCCGGACGTGGGGCGGCACGCTGACCGCCGCGATCGCTCTTGCCGAGCACGGTCCCGTCGAGGATCCGAAGGAGGGGAAGCGGATACTCGCCGGGGTGATGCGCTCGGTCGGCGAGCGACTCGGAAACACACCGGCCGTTGCGCGGTCGTCGTACGTCAGCCCCGCGGTCGTCGAGCAGTATCTGGACGGGCGCATGATTGCCGACTTTCGCCCACGCCATTTGCGAATCGTCAAGGCGCGGGATATCGGTCTCGACCCTGAGGAGCAGGCGCTGCTCAGCCTCGCTCGCTCGTGGAGAATACGACGAGGTCGACAGGTAGCGTGATTTCGGGTCTTGATTCCTGTATCGTTGCGCGCGTCTTTTAGGAATCAAGGAGGAACGACTATGGCCCGCAAGACTGTTCTCGTGTCCGACATGTCCGGCTCGGAGATCGCCGACGGTAAGGGCGCGACCATTCGCATCACGTTTCACGACGCGCGCAAGGGCGTGCGCGAGCTCGACGTGACCGACGCCGAGGCCGAGAAGATGGGTGGCCGTCAGGTCGCTCGGCGCGGCCGCCGACCGAAGTCGGCCACCGCCTAGCCGGCCCGGGAGTCGGGGCTGCGCCTGCCCCGATTCCCGCTCTTTGCTCGAACTTCTCGCTGCGCGAGCCAGGAGCCGTCGAGGCCCCGGACTAGGATGGGTGGATGCCTCTCGCCCTCGTCGTGGGTCCGGCGAAGGCCGGAAAGATCGCCCGGCTCCTGGACGCATACCTCGAGGCGATCGAGCGCGATCCCGTTCTGATCGTGCCGAACGCGGCGGACGTCGAGCGGGTCGAGCGAGACCTGCTGACGAGGTCGGGAGCGCTCCTGTCAGGCTCGATCGGCACCTTCGACG
>JBPCJB010000300.1:0-8636 GCA_051005735.1 Gaiellaceae bacterium
CTCGGCACGACCGGCCGGAGCGCAATCGACGTGTACGAGGCGACGCTGCCGGCGCCGCCGAAACTGCGCCGGTAGCTCCAACCTGAGCGGAGTCGCCGGCCTTGGCCGCCGGCGACTCCGCCCACTACGCTCGCTCGATGCGCACCGTCCTCATCGTCAACCCGTACGCGAGCCGGGTTACGGACGAGCTCGTCGCCGAGGTCGCGCGGGTTCTCGACCCAGTGAGGACCCTGCGGACTGAGCGCCCCGGCCACGCGATCGAGCTGGCTCGCGACGCGGACGCCGAGTCGGTGTTCGTCTTCTCGGGCGACGGTGGCTTCAACGAGGTCCTGAACGGCATCCGGGCCGGCGTCACGGTCGGGTTCGTCCCCGGCGGGGGGACGAGCGTCCTGCCCCGCGCGCTCGGGCTGCCGCGCGACCCGGTCGCCGCGGCCCGTCGCATCGCGGTCGGCCGGACGAGGCGGATCTCGCTCGGCCGTGTCTCGTGGGACGGGACGGCGGGCCGCCGCTTCGCGTTCAGCGCCGGCATCGGCCTCGACGCGGAGTTGATCCGGCAGATGGACGCGCGGGGACGGGACGAGAATGGCCGCCGGCCGGGCGACTTCGTCTTCGCCTGGACGACTCTGACGGCGCTCGCGCGTCATCGCGGCCGCTTCGAGCCGCGGCTCGAGATCACGGGTCACGGGACAGCTGCCTTCGCGCTCGTCGGGAACGGCGATCCGTACACCTACGCCGGCCCGCTCCCGCTCCGGCTGACCCCGAAGGCCACCTTCGAGGGCGGGCTCGACGTCGTCGCGCCGCGCGACGTGAAGGCGCGCACCTGGCCTCGATTCGCCGCCTATGCCCTGCGCGGGCGTGGCCAAGAGCGCGCCGGCGACGTCTTTCACGGGCACGATCTCGACCGGATCGAGATCCGCTGCCGAGGTCCGCAGCCGCTCCAGGTCGACGGCGAGGATCTCGGTGACGTCACGGAGGTCGTGCTCGAGGCCGAGCGAGACGCTGTCGCCGTACTCGTCTGACGAATCGCCGCGACCGACGTCTCACCGGGTCTGCGCCGGCTCCTGCTCGCCCTGCTTTTACGCGCCCTCTTCGGCTGCGGTGGCAGCGACGAGCCTGCGAAGGACGAGCCGCTCGCGGCCGAGCCTGCGCGCCTGTTCGGAGTTCGACCGCGAGGCCGAGTTCGACTCCCCGAAGGGCAGACCGCCGGCAGAAGGCGTTCGTGATCAAGGGATGTCGTATGCGAGCGCCGGCGGGGATCGCCTCACCCGCACCTCGCGCCGGCGAAAGTGCTGCTCCAGGGCGGCAACGGCGACGAGGTGATCCCGCGCGAGGAGATGGAGCAGCTCTATGCCGTGGCGAGCGAGCCGAAGGAGATCCACGGGTACGACGCGGGGCACGAGCTCGGTGAGCGCTCGAAGCAGGAACGGCTCGCCTGGCTCGGGCGTGAGCTCGCGCTGAAATAGACTTCCGCCGCGATGGCGAGCACGATTCCCGCGGAGCGCGGTCTCCGCCGCGTGATCGGAGACGGCGCGAGCGTGCCGGACGGCGAGGTGGACGGTCTCGACGAAGAGGACCTGCTCGCGCTCTATCGCTCGCTCGTCCTGCTCCGCACCTACGACGAGCGCTCGGTCATCTATCACCGACAGGGCCGGATCGGCACCTACGCGATCTACTGGGGCCACGAGGCGATGCAGGCCGGCTCGTTTCACGCCCTGGGCGACGAGGACTGGATCTTCCCGAGCTACCGCGAGTCGGCGATCGGGCTCCTCCGCGGGATGGCGCCGGCGACGATCCTCTCCTGGTGGCGCGGCCATCCGGCCGGCTGGTGGAACCCGGCCGATTACAACGTGGCCTCGATCTGCGTCCCGATCGCGACGCACGTGCCGCACGCCGCCGGTCTGGCCTGGGGCAAGCGGCTGCGCGGCGAGAACGCCTGCGCGATCGCCTACTTCGGCGACGGCGCGACATCCGAGGGCGCATTCCACGAGGGCGCGAACTTCGCTGCGGTGATGCGGGCGCCGGTGATCCTCTTCTGCAACAACAACGGCTGGGCGATCTCGACGCCGGTCTCGGCGCAGACACGCGCGCGGGCGCTCGCCGACAAGGCGATCGGCTACGGGATCCCGAGCGCCCGGGTGGACGGCGGCGACGTCCTGGCCGTCTACGAGGCGACGCGGGACGCGGTCGCGCGCGGCCGCGCCGGCGAAGGGCCGACCTTCATCGAGGCGGTGACCTACCGGGCGATGCCGCACGCGACGGCTGACGACCCGAGCGCGTACATCGATCGCGAGCGGGTGGAGGAGGCGCGCGCCAACGAGTGCGTCGGCCGCTACGAGCGCTATCTCCGCCGGCAGGGCCTGCTCGACGACGCGCTCGGAGAGCAGATCAAGGCCGAGGCGGCCGACCTGATGCGAGCCGGGATCGCGGCGGCCGAGGCGGAGCCGAAGCCGGATCCCGGTCTTCTCTTCGAGCACGCCCTCGTCGATCCGCCGGGGTCATTCGACACCGATCTCGCAGAGCTGAGGCGGATCCTTGGCTGAGATGTTCCTGGTCGAGGCGGTGAACGACGCGTTGCACGTCGAGATGGAGCGCGACGCCGACGTCCTGGTTCTGGGCGAGGACGTGGGGCGCGCCGGCGGTGTCTTTCGCGCGACTGCCGGCCTGCACGACCGTTTCGGCGCCGATCGCTGTGTCGACACGCCGCTCGCCGAGGCGGGGATCCTGGGCTCGGCCGTCGGGCTCTGCATGGCTGGCTTTCGGCCGGTCTGCGAGATGCAGTACGACGCATTCTCGTACCCGTGCCTCGATCAGCTGATCACGCACGTCGGTCGCTATCGCTGGCGCACCGGCGGAACGATGACCTTCCCGATCACGATCAGGATGCCTTACGGCGGCGGCGTCCGCGCGCCGGAGCTCCACGACGACTCGCCGGAGACCTACTACGTGCACACGCCCGGAATCAAGGTCGCGATCCCATCGACGCCCGCCGACGCGAAAGGCCTGGTCGCGGCGGCAATCCGCGATCCGGATCCCGTCGTCATCCTCGAGCCGAAGCTCGTCTATCGGACCGAGCGCGACGAGGTGCCCGAGGGCGAGCACGTCGTCCCGCTCGGGAAAGCCCGGCTCGCGCGCGAGGGCGCCGACGTGACGCTCGTCGCCTACGGGGCGATGGTGCCGGTGTGCGAGCGCGCCGCCGACGAGCTCGAAGCTTCCGTGGAGGTGCTCGATCTGCGCAGCTTGAAGCCGCTCGACGAGCAGGCGCTGCTCGCGTCGGCCTCGAAGACGGGTCGCGTCGTCCTCGTCCAGGAGGCGCCGCGAACGTGCGGCTACGCCGCCGAGCTCGCGGCGATCCTGGCCGAGAAGGCGATCCTCGACCTGCGGGGGCCGGTGCTGCGCGTGACGGGCTACGACGTGCCCTATCCCTACTGGTCGATCGAGGACGCGTACATGCCGTCGGTCGCCCGGGTCGTCGACGCGGCGCGCCGGTTGCTGGAGTTCTGATGGACGCCCGCGCCGAGCTCGAGCGAGCATTCGCCTTCGACACGAACGGCGACGAGGCCGAGGCGATCCCGTCCTATCGCCGAGCGCTCGAGCTCGGCCTGGACGATCGCGAGACAATGGCCGCGATGCTCGGGCTCGGCAGCTCGCTCCGCAACGTCGGCGAGCTCGACGAGTCGGTCGACGTGCTCCGGGCCGCGTGCGAGCGCTTTCCGGAGCATCGGGCACTGCCGGTCTTCTACGCGTACTCGCTCTGGAGCTCCGATCGTGGCGCCGACGCCATGCGAGTGGTCGTCGACACGCTGCTCGCAGCGTCGGAGGCGCCGGAGCTCGTGCGCTACACGCGTTCGATCCGGGGGTATGCAGCCGAGCTCTGAGCGGCTCCGGCTCTGGCTCGAGCGCGGCGAGCGAGGGGTTCGCCTTCGCGATGCGGCGAGCGGCGAGCCCGTGCGCTGGGAGGATCCGCGGATCCGGGTCGTTCCCGTCGCCGGAGTCTCCTACCGGATCGAGGCGCTCGACGACTCCGCGTTCGATCCCGGCCGGAGGCTCGCGCTCGTGCCGGAGCCGCAGAACGAGTACGACTCGAACGCCGTCGCGATCTGGAACGAGGAGCGGACGCTGCAGCTCGGCTACGTGCCGGCGGCGATCGCGCCCGAGCTCGCGGGCGACGAGCAGGCAGTCTCGCTCTGGCGGGTGGACGGTGGCCTGCGTGTCCTCATCGTCGCCGCGGATGCCTGGGTCGGAGCTCCTCGGTAGGCTCCGCGGCCGTGGCGTACGAGTTCAAGCTGCCCGACCTCGGCGAGGGCCTGACCGAAGGCGAGATCGCCCGCTGGCTCGTTGTCGAGGGGCAGGAGCTCGCCGAGGATGAGCCCCTCGTCGAGATCCAGACCGACAAGACGACCGTCGAGATCCCGTCGCCCGCTGCGGGGAAGGTCGCGCGCATCCTCGTCGCCGAGGGCGACATCGTCCCCGTCGGAACGGTGCTCGTCGTGATCGGCGATGACGTGTCGGCCCCACCCCAGACCCAGCCGAGCCCAGAAAGAAACCTTGTGTCTCAGAAACACGGGGTTTTATCGGGGCGCGTTCAAGCGACGCCGCTCGTGCGGCGGCTTGCGGAGGAGCTGGGCGTGGAGCTCGGCTCCCTGAGCGGATCCGGACCGAACGGCCGGATCGTCGAGGCGGACGTGCGGCGAGCAGGTGAAGGAGCGCCTGTGTTGGAACAACACAAGCCTTCCGAGCGACGAGAGCCTGTGCGCGGTGTGCGCCGCCGGATCGTCGAGCACTTGACGCGCGCGCACCGCGAGGTCGCGGCCGTCACCTTCGTCGAGGAGTGCGACTTCACCGACGTCGATGTCAAGCAGCTCCTGCCGCTCGCGCTCCGCGCGTCGGCAGCCACGCTGAAGGAGTTCCCCGAGCTGAACGCCCGGCTCGAGAACGACGAGCTCGTCTATCTCGAGCGCTACGACCTCGGAATCGCCGTCCAGACCGACGAGGGGCTCGTTGTGCCGGTGGTGCGTGGCTGCGACACCGTCTCGCTCGACGAGCTCGTGGCCGAGGTCGCGCGACTCGCCGAGGCGGCCCGCGCGGGCGAGCTCCGGCCGGAGGAGCTCCGCGACGGCACGTTCACGATCACGAGCGCCGGCAAGCTCGGCGGACTCCTCGTGACGCCGCTCGTCAACCATCCCGAGGTCGGGATCCTCGGCCTCCACCGGATCGGCCCGAGACCCGCCGTTCGCGACGGCGAGGTCGTCGTCCGCCAGATCGGCAACTTCTCGGTCACGTTCGACCATCGCGTCGTCGACGGGGCGCGTGCGGCGGCGTTCACGCTAGGCGTGATCGCGCACCTGGAGTCCAGCACTCTCCCCTAGTCGTCGTCCTTCTCGCGGTCGCCCTTCTCGCCGCGGTTCTTGCCGAGTTGCGCCCTGATCTCGCCACCCGGGAACATCGACGTGTGCACGTTGGCGTAGGTCTTGCCCGCGCGGATCGCGGCAAGCAGCTCCGCGAACTCACCGGCAGCGATCCCCTGAACCGCCGGCCCGATCACGTTGGCCGCGACGATCGTCCCGCTGATCGTCGCCGGGGAGGCCGGGCACGCCTGCGTTCCGGCAGGGCCGTTGCCGAGGTTCGAGCACAGGAATACCGAGATTCCGCCGTTGACGGAGCGCTGACCGAAATGAATGTGCCCCTGCTGGACGGGTGCCTCGAGGTCGCGATAGCTGAGCTTGTACTCGATCGTCGAGTTGTCCACGATCTTCGCCTCGAACTCGCCCGAGCCGCGCGACGACACGGACGGGACTTCCTGATAGCCGATCAGCTTGCCGCTCGCTTTCTTGGAGCCGCCATCGGCGAGCGCGAACGAGCCGAGACCGAGCAAGAGCACGCCGCCCAAGCCGGCGAACAGCATGAGCTTCCGCTACCTGTCCTCCTTGTTCCTTTGCCCTCGAAGTGCCGTGGACCTCTACGCGGCCGAGCGCGATTCGGTTTCGCTCTCAGGCAACGCGAACTCGCCCGGCAGATGCGGCGCGAGCATGGCCTCGATCCGAGGCGCGCTCGTCCGGCCGTCGATCCTCGCGACAGCCTGCTTTCCCTTGACGAGGACGAGCGTCGGCACGATCTCGACCTTGAAGCGCTCGGCGAGCTCCGGGCTCGCGTCGATGTCGACGCGGCGGATGCGGAGCCGAGAGCGTTCCTTGCGCGCGAGATGCGCGAGGAGGCTCTCCATCCGGCGGGCCGGGCCTGAGCGTTCGGACCAGAAGAACACGAGTAGCGGGCGCACGTCCTCGGTCACGTCTTTCTCCTCTTGGGGTGGTGCACAGCGGGGTCTGTGTTGTATGTCCAGCAAACGCCTGACCGAAACTAGACTGCTCGCGTGGGGGACTGGTACTCAATCGGGATCGCCCTCGGCGTTGGGGTCGCGCTCGGCACGCTCTTTGCGGGGCTGCTCTCGGCGACGCCGCTCGGCCGGCTTGCGGCCGTCGTGCTCGGCGGAGTCGCGGGCGCGCTTGCGGGCGTCCTGATCGACGACACGGCCGAACTCGTCGCGGGCGCTCTCGCCGGGCTCGCGGGGGGCGCCGCGGCCGTCGTCGTCGTCGCCGGTGCGCTGCGGCGGGGCGGCACCAGAGCCGGCCTCGCGCTGATCGTCGCCGGAGCGGCGATCGTGCTCGCCGCACTCGCCTTCATTCCCGTCGTCGGCTATCTCGAGGCGGTCGCGCTCCCGGCGCTCGCCGCCAGGCTGCGCCGGACCCAGGCTGACCGGTACGCCGGCCTGCGCTCCCTTGCCAGAGACTAGGAAGCTGATCCTGATCGTGATCGACGGGCTGACGCCGTCGATGTTCGAGCAGGTGGTCGGCGACGGCTCGGCGCCGACTCTCGCCCTGCTCGGGTCGCACGGCAACTACGGACGCGCGATCTCGACCTTTCCCTCGCTGACGCCCGTCTGCCTCTCGACGCTCGTCACGGGCGCCCATCCGGATGTCCACGAGATCCCGCACCTCGTCTGGTATCACCGAGGCGAGGAGCGGCTCGTCGAGTACGGCTCCTCGTTCGGGGCGGTGCGCGCCGCCGGAACCCGGCGTTCGCTCCAGGACACCGTCTACGAGCTGAACGCGAGTCACCTCGGCACGGGCGCGGTAACCGTGTATGAGGCACTCGAGGACGCCGGCCTGACGACGGCGGCGGTCAACATCACGTGCTACCGGGGGCGAACACCGCACCTGCCGACGGTGCCGATTCTGACTCGCCCCGCCTACGGTCCGAAGCGCTTCTTCTTCTACAACCTCTTCGAGTCGGACGTGACCGGGGCTCCGCTGTCGGTGCGCAACCGGCCTGCCGGGACGATCGACGCCTACGCCGGCGCCGTAGCCCGCTGGCTCGTCACCCGAGACGGCTTCGACTTCCTCGTCTACTACCTCTCCGACTACGACTACGCCTCTCACCTGCAGGGGCCGGACGCGGCGCACGAGGCGCTTGCGCGCTGCGACGAAGCGGTGGCGTCGCTGATCACGGCTGCGGGCGGCGAGGAGGAGTTCCTCGAGCGCTACGCGGTCGTGCTGTGCGCGGATCACGGGCAGACGTCGGTGACCGAGGTCGCCCGGCTCGAGGACGTCTATCCCGAGGCGCTCGTCACCGCATCGAATCGCGCCGGAATGATCTACGCAGCGGGCGAGCCGCGGCCACTCGCGGCGCGTCTCGACGGGCACGAGTCGGTCGACGTCGTGCTCTACCGCGAGGCGAACGAGGCGGTTGCCCGGCGCGACGGCGAGGAGCTCCGCTTCGGGCGAGACGGAACGAGTTTCGTGACGAGCGGCGACGCATCGATCCTCGACCATCCGAACGGGCTCGAGCGAGCCTGGGCCGCGCTCGCCAACCCGAACGCGGGCGAGCTGATCGTCTCGGCAGCGCCCGGGTGGGAGTTCGCCGACCTCGCCGGCCGCCACCATTCGGGCGGTGGCTCCCACGGCTCGTTGCTCACCGGCGACTCCGAGGTGCCGATGCTGACGGTCGGCCTCGACGTCGAGCTCCGCTCGATCACGGACGTGATGCCGCTCGCACTGAGCCATTTCGGCGTTCCGCTGCCAGCGTACGTCCGAGGATGACCACCAGGGTCGACCTCGTCGCGAGCCTGCGCGAGCGCGGGCTTCGCGACGAGCGAGTGCTTGCGGCGATCGAGCTCGTTCCACGCGAGCTGTTCGTCCCGACGGAGCTCCAAGCAAAGGCCTACGAGGACCAGGCGCTGCCGATCGGTCACGGCGCCACGATCTCACAGCCCTTCATGGTGGCGGCGATCTGCAGCTTGCTCGAGCTCGAAGGCAGCGAGCGGGTGCTCGACGTGGGCACCGGCTCCGGGTATCAGGCCGCCGTGCTCGCCGAGCTCGCCGCCGAGGTCGTGACGATCGAGCGCCTCCCGGCGCTCGCCGAGGGCGCTCGAGGAGCTCTCGCCGACGCCGGGTACGCTCGGGTCGAGGTGCGGCTGGGCGACGGCACGCTCGGGGTGGCGGACCGCGGCCCGTTCGACGCGATCGCCGTAGCGGCCGCAGCGCCGGAGCCTCCTCCCGCGCTCGTCGAGCAGCTCGCTCCCGCGGGCCGTCTCGTCGTGCCGGTCGGGGGTCGCCGCGGCCAGCGGCTGGCCGTGATCCGGC
>JBPCJB010000301.1:0-13842 GCA_051005735.1 Gaiellaceae bacterium
AAGGCGCTCGAGCGCGACGGCAAGCTCGGCTTCCCCGTGATCGCGGTCAACGAGGCGCGGACGAAGCACCTCTTCGACAACCGCTACGGCACCGGCCAGTCGACGATCGACGGGATCACCCGGGCGACGAACGTCCTCCTCGCCGGCAAGCGCTTCGTGGTTGCCGGCTACGGCTGGGTCGGTCGCGGCGTCGCGATGCGCGCGAAGGGGCTCGGCGCCCATGTGATCGTGACCGAAGTCGATCCGATGCCGGCCCTCGAGGCCGCGATGGATGGCTTCGAGGTGCTCTCGATGGAGAAGGCCGCCTCGATCGGCGACATCTTCTGCACGGCTACCGGCAACAAGTCCGTCCTGACGACGAAGCACATGGAGCAGATGAAGGACGGCGCGATCCTCTGTAACACGGGTCACTTCAACGTCGAGATCGAGATCTCCGCTCTCCGCTCGCTCGCCGGCGAGTCGCGGGCGGCTCGCGAGTTCGTGGAGGAGTTCACGCTCGCCGATGGCCGCAGGCTCTACCTGCTCGGCGAGGGCCGCCTGATCAACCTCGCGGCAGCCGAAGGGCATCCGGCGATCGTGATGGACATGTCCTTCGCGAACCAGGCCCTGTCGGCCGAGTACGTCGTCCAGAACGCGTCTTCCCTGGAACGGAAGGTCTACGTGGTGCCGAAGGACATCGACGACGAGATCGCGCGCCTCAAGCTCGCGACGATGGGGATCGACATCGACCAGCTCTCCGAGGAGCAGGCGAAGTACCTGGCCTCCTGGGACGAAGGCACATAGGCGAACCGTCCAGGTACACGTCCGGGGTCAAAGCCCGGACGTGTCCCGCCGGGCCACGTACGGTTCGAGCATGGCTGACCTGACCCCCGAGCGGATCGTCCGGCTCGAGCCCGGCGCCGTCGTCCTCCTCGACCAGCGCCGCCTGCCCGATGCGGAGGTCGAGCTTCGCTGTGAGAGCGCGGCCGAGGTCGCGGAGGCGATCCGCACCCTTGCTGTTCGTGGAGCGCCCTCGATCGGGGTCGCGGCCGCCTACGGCTATGCCCTCGCAGCCGAGCGCGGGGAGAACCTCGATGAGGCGTATGCGGTGCTTGCCGGGTCGCGCCCGACCGCAATCAACCTCGTCTGGGCCCTCGAGCAGGTGCGTGCCGACCCCTCGCCGGAGCGCGCCCGCCGGCTGCACGAGGAGGAGGTTTCGCGCTGCAAGCGGATGTCGGCGCACGCAGCCGAGCTCTTCGGCCCGGCCACTCGCGCGCTGACCCACTGCAACGCGGGCGGGCTCGCGACGAGCGGCTACGGCTCTGCTGTCGGCGCGCTGAGAGCTGCATGGGAGCGGGGGAGCCTAGCGAGCGTCCTCGTCGGCGAGACGCGCCCGCTCCTCCAGGGCGCCCGCCTGACCGCCTGGGAGCTCGAGACGCTCGGGATCTCGCACGTCGTGATCGCCGACTCGGCGGCTGCGCACCTGATGGCGCTCGGCGAGGTCGACTGCGTCGTCACCGGCGCGGACCGGATCGCCGCGAACGGCGACACGGCGAACAAGATCGGCACCTATGGTCTTGCCGTCGCAGCAGCCCATCACGGACTGCCGCTCTACGTCGTCGCCCCGACCTCGACGATCGACCCGGCAACGCCGACGGGCGCCGAGATCCCGATCGAGGAGCGTGACGGCGCCGAAGTGACGACTCGCTTCGCAGCCCGGAATCCGGCCTTCGACGTCACCCCGGCCGAGCTGATCGCCGCGATCGTCACCGAGGAGGGCGTGCACAGGGCGCCCTTCGCCGAGAGCCTGCCGCGGCTGGTGCAGGCAGCGTGACGCTTCTGGATGAGATCGACGGGGAGAGCCGCGCGACGCTCGAGCGGTACGGCTTCGACGAGAAGGCGTTCCTCGCGCTCCAGGCCAGGGTCGCTCTGGGGTCGCTCTCGCCTGCCTCGAACATCGTCGCCGGCGAGGTGGAGCCGCCACGCCCGGACGACATCGAGCGCCTGCCCGAGCGGGGGGAGGACGAGCGCGCGCGGAGGGTGGGTCTCGGCGCGCTCCAGCGAGGGGAGATCGCATCCGTCGTCCTCACAGGCGGCATGGCGACGCGGTTCGGCGGCGTCGTCAAGGGCACCCTCGAGGTTCTCGCAGGCCGGAGCTTCCTCGACCTGAAGCTCGCGCAGACGGCCGACGTCGCCGCCGCGCTCGAGACCGAGATTCCGACCGCGCTGATGACGAGCTTCGCGACCGACGCGACGGTTCGCGACTTTCTCCCCGGGCGAGACCTGCCCGAGCCGCTGATCTTCGCCCAGTACGTCTCGCTGCGTCTCGAGCCCGATGGCTCGCTCTTCCGCAGCCGCGACGGACGCGTCTCGCTCTACAGCCCGGGTCACGGCGACTTCCTGGACGCCTTCGCGCGCTCCGGGGCGCTCGAGGCCCTGCGAAGGCGGGGCGTCCGGACGGTGATGGTCTCCAACGTCGACAACCTCGGCGCCCGAATCGATCCCGTCGTGCTCGGTGCGCATCTGCTCGGAGGCAGGCCGGTGACGACCGAGGTTGCCCGCAAGGCCGGCGATCTCGGTGGCGCGCCGGCGCGCGTCGACGGACGGCTGCTGCTGCTGGAAGGGCCGCGCTTCCCGCCGGGGTTCGACGAAGGCCGGATCCCCGTCTTCAACGTCAACACCCTGACGATCCAGCTCGACGCGCTCGAGCAGGCCCACGACCTGACGTGGCTCTACGTCGAGAAGACGGTGGACGGCCGGGCGGCGGTTCAGCTCGAGCATCTCTACCACGAGCTCACGGCGTTCGTCCCGACGACGTATCTGGAGGTGCCGCGCTCGGGGCCGCGCGGGCGGTTCATCCCGATCAAGACGCCGGCCGACCTCGAGGCAGCGCGCGAGCCGCTGCGCGAGCTGTTGGCGACGTCTCCGCTCGAGTAGCGATCTGGCACGGTTTCGGCACGAAGCTGTGAGAGTCTCGTGACGGTTCGGCCGGTAGCGTCGATGCTGTGCTCGATCTTCTCCTGCCTCGTCGCTGCGCCTCGTGCGGAACGATCGGATCCTCGTTCTGCGACGGCTGTCGCGGCAACCTCGTGAGAGTGGCGCCGCCGCTGTGCGAGCGTTGCGGCTCGCCCGGCGCGTGGCCGATCCGTCGCTGCGCCGAATGCCGAGGACGGCGACTTTCCTTCGCGTCTGCTCGCGCGGCGATCGTCTACGACGGCACGGCTCGAAAGCTCGTCGCCGCCTGGAAGGAGCGCGGGCAGCGTCATCTCGCGCGGATCGCGGCCGTAATCGTCGTCGAGTCTCTGGTACGGCCACCGGTAGAGGCGCTCGCGTTCGTCCCCGCCGATCGCGACCGCTCGCTCGAGCGGGGTCACCGTCCCGCCGAGTCGCTCGCGCGTGAGCTCGGGAGGGCGTGGGGAGTGCCCGTCGAGCAGCTCGTTCGCCGGGTTCGGTCGGTCGAGCCGCAACGCGGTCTGGGATTGAAGGAGCGCAGGAGCAATGTGGCAGGGGCTTTCGCGCCGGCTCGCGCCTCACCGTCCCGTGTCTGTCTCGTCGACGACGTCTATACGAGTGGAGCCACCGTGGCGGCCGCCGCGTCTGCTCTCCGGACGGGAGGTGCGCGCAAGATCGAGGTCGTGACGTTCGCCCGTGCGGTGCGTTGAACCGCATCGACGCCCGCGGATCCCACCTGCAGTGGCTCGTCCGTTAACCTGGGGTCTCAATCCGGAGAGAAGGAGACGCAATGCGACTTCAGGTCAAGGGCCGAAACGTCGAGGTCAGCGATCAGATCCGGAGGTACGCCGAGGAGAAGCTTGGCCGGCTCGAGCGGCAGCTCGCCGATCCGACTCAGCTCGAGCTCGAGCTCGCGGTCGAGCACAACCCGTCGATCGCGGACGACCACGTCGCCGAAGCGACGATCTGGACGAAGGGCCCAACGCTGCGAGCGAGCGAGCGCTCGACCGCCTTCGAGTCCTCGATCGACCAGCTCGTCGAGAAGCTCGAGCGCCAGGTCAAGCGCTACCGTGCCAAGCGAAGCCGGCGCGAAACCGGACGCCGCGCAAGCGCAAACGGCCACGCCGCCGCGCAGGAGCCGAACTTCACGGCCGAGCAGCTCGACACGATGATCGTCAAGTCGAAGCGGTTCGACCTCCAGCCGCTTTCCGCGGAGGAGGCCGTGCTCCAGCTCGAGCTCGTCGGGCACGACTTCTTCGTCTTCCAGAACGAGGCGACCGGGAAAACCGACGTCGTCTACCGTCGCCGCGACGGGGCCTACGGTCACATCGAGCCGCAGGCCTGATGGTCGTCCGGCGCTGATGTTCTGGCGGAAACGCCAACCGCTGCACGAGCAGCTCGCCCGAGAGGGTGGGATTACGCCGACGGACCAGAGTCACCTCGACACCCCACTCGATACGGGCCCGCGCTGGGGTGAGGTCGGGATCCACGGCGTGCACCGTCAGCGCGAATGGGACGTGGTCACGGTAGCCGAGGCGCCGGAGCTCGAGGGTGATGAGGCGCGGTTCGTCGTGCTCGTAGACGGCTCGATCCTCGCTGAGACGGACGATCTCGACCTCGATCCACTTGCCGACGCCCTCGAGGGCTCGGTGGAGACGCCGTACCGCGCCGAGGCCGTCCGTCGCGGCGACGGGCTCTGGGCGGTCGCTGCGCGGCGAGTTCAGGTGGTCGAAGTGCCGGAGGATGTCGACGGCGACCGCGCCACATTGACTGTCCGGAACGGCGAGCGCACGCTGGAGCTCGACGGAATGACGGCGTTCGGCTCGATTCCCACTCTCGAGCGGCTCGCCGACGACGATGTCGTCGTGACGGCGCAGCGGCTCGACGAGACGCTCTGGGAGGTCGAGCTGAACCGGCTCTAGTTCTTAGCGAAACGCGGTGAGGGTGACGCGCCGGCCGGAGCCGACGGCGAGTCTCTCGCCCGCGAGCGCCGCCGTCGTTCCGCTCGCGATGACTGCGCTGTGGCCCGTGTCGAGCTCGAGCCTCAGCACCTTGCCGCCGCGGATTAGAATCGCGCGGTCGCTCGTCGCGTCGGCGAGCCGAGCACCAGCGGGCAGGCTGAGCTTCCGGACGCTGCCGCCCTCGCGCAGCTCGAGGCTCCTGCCCGACTGTGCGACGAGCCCCGTCCGAGTGAGCCGAACGGCATCGACCGTTCGAGCGAACATCTCCGTTCGGAGCTCGCGCCCGTTACCGTCGAGCACGACGACGGCGCCGCCCTCGACCGCGACTGCGAGCCGGTCCTCGAGCGCGTCGAGGGCGATGACTCTGGCCGGGGCCGTCCAGGAGATCCGCCTCGCGCCGTTCGGTCGCAGAGCGACCACCGTCCGCTCGACCGCGTAAGGGAGGAGGTCGCCGGGACGCCCGCCGCCGCTCCTTCCGAGCACGATCGGCGCCGCCGCATCGGCTTCGCGCGTCACGAGGCGAAGTCGGATCGGCGCCGGCTTCGCGGTCGTCGCCGTCCAGAGCGACCAGTCCCGCGAGTTGCCCCCCACGTAGTGGAGCCAGAGCACGCGCGTGCCGGCGATCGAGAGGGCGGCGATCGTGTTCCCGGTGCTGGTCTGCTCGCAGTGAGTCTTTCGCCCGAGCTTCGAGACGCCCCGCGTGGCCAGATTCCAGACGTAGACGCGGTTGCAATCGCTTGCGGAGCGCCCGGATGCAACCGCGACCCGCGCTCCGTCGAACGCGACGGCGAGCACCGGCGCCGGGGCCGTGACGGCTCGAACGGCACCCGCAAGAGCCGTCGGGACGAACACGATCAGCACCGCGAGAACAAGGATCGTTCGCATGAGCGCAACGCTACAAGCGTCCTGTAAGCGTCCTGCGACGACCGTGTTAGCGCTCGATGAGCGACGGTCGCAGCGGCTACCCTGTGCCGGTGCCTTCCGCCGACTTCGGGAAGTTCGACAAGGTCCTCCGCTTCGGCGAGGGTCGTCGGGTCAAGCGCCTCCATCAGCAGGCCGCCTATATCGCCTCGCTCGAGCCCGACTTCCAGGCGCTCTCAGACGACGAGCTCCGCGGCACGACGGCCAAGCTCCGGGAACGGCTCGAGAACGGCGAGAGCCTCGACGAGCTCCTCTTCGAGGCCTACGCGGCGGTTCGCGAGGCGCGTTGGCGCGAGTCGCAGCAGCGGATGTTCGACGTCCAGATGATGGGCGGGATCGTCCTCCACGAGGGTGACATCGCCGAGATGAAGACCGGTGAGGGCAAGACGTTCGTCGCCTCGACGGCGCTCTACCTGAACGCGCTCCCCGGCACCGGCGTCCACCTCGTCACGGTCAACGACTACCTCGCGAAACGCGACGCAGAGTGGAATCAGCACGTCTACGAGCGGCTCGGGATGACCGTCGGCTTCATCCAGAACATGATGCCGTTCTCGCAGCGCAAGGAGGCCTACGGGGCCGACATCACCTGCGGCACGAACTCCGAGGTCGGTTTCGACTACCTCCGCGACAACATGGCCGTCTCGAAAGACTTTCTCGTCCAGCGCAGCCACGCCTTCGCGATCGTCGACGAGGTCGACTCGATCCTGATCGACGAGGCGCGGACGCCGCTGATCATCTCCGGCGAGCCCGAGACCGCGGCGACGACCTACTACGACTTCGCCCGCATCGCGAAGGGCCTCACGGGCGCGCCCGCGACCCGCAAGACCGAGAAGGGCGAGGACGAGACGGAGCTCTCGGGCGCCGACTTCCTCTACGACGAGAAGCACAAGACGATCTCACCGGCCCAGACCGCGATCGATGCCGTCGAGCGCGCGCTCGGGATCGAGAACCTCTACGACCCGCGCAACGTCCAGCTCGTCAACCACCTGACCCAGGCGCTGAAAGCGCAGTCGCTCTACCAGCGCGACGTCGACTACGTGATCCAGGAGGGCGAGGTCAAGATCGTCGACGAGTACACCGGCCGGATCATGGAGGGCCGCCGCTGGAGCGAGGGTCTGCACCAGGCGATCGAGGCGAAAGAGGGCGTCCGGATCCAGGAGGAGAACGTCACCCTTGCGACGATCACGCTCCAGAACTACTTCCGCCTCTACGAGAAGCTCGCCGGGATGACCGGAACCGCGAAGACCGAGGAGAAGGAGTTCGTCGAGATCTACGACCTCCATGTCGTCGAGATCCCCACGAATGTGCCGGTCACGCGCCTGGACGAGAACGACTTCATCTTCAAGACGAAGGAGGCGAAGTTCGCGGCGGTGATCGACGACATCGCCGAGCGGCACGAGAAGGGCCAGCCTGTGCTCGTCGGCACGATCGCCGTCGAAGCCTCCGAGTACCTATCTCAGTTGATGACGAGGCGCGGGATTCCGCACAACGTCCTGAACGCGAAGGAGCATGAGCGCGAGTCGGAGATCATCAAGGACGCGGGTCAGCCCGGCCTGGTCACGATCGCGACCAACATGGCCGGCCGCGGCGTCGACATCAAGCTCGGCGAGGGAGTCGTCGACCTGGGCGGGCTCTACGTGCTCGCAACCGAGCGGCACGAGTCGCGCCGCATCGACAACCAGCTCCGCGGCCGTTCAGGCCGTCAAGGCGATCCGGGAGAGACACGCTTCTACCTCTCGGCCCAGGACGATCTCGTGCGCCTCTTCGCCGGCGATCGGATCCACGGGATCATGGAGCGCTTCAAGCTGCCCGATGACCAGCCGATGGAGGCGGGAATCCTCTCGCGTCAGATCGAGGGCGCGCAGAAGAAGGTCGAGGAGCAGAACTTCGTCTCGCGGAAGAACGTCCTCAAGTACGACGACGTGATGAACACGCAGCGCAGCGTCATCTACGAGCAGCGTCGCCGCGTGCTGGACGGAGAGGATCTCTCCGAGGACGTGAAGGCGTGGATCCACGAGGTCGTGGCGGGGAACGTGGCCAACCACACGGAAACCGACTTCGCGGAGGAGTGGGATCTCCCCGGCCTCGTCGTCCAGATGCAGGGGCTCTACGGCACCGACATCACGGTCGAGGAGTTGCAGGAGGAGGTCGAGCTCGACCGGGAGGCGCTGATCGAGGAGTTCGTCGAGGACGCGCTGGAGACGTACGCCGAGAAGGAGGAGGAGCTCGGGATCGAGCTGATGCGCGAGGTCGAGCGCTATGTGATCCTCCAGGTCGTCGACTCGCGCTGGCGCGAGCACCTCGATTCGATGGACTACCTGCGCGACGGGATCCACCTCCGCGCGATGGCCCAGAAGGATCCCCTCGTCGAGTACCGCGGCGAGGGCCACAAGATGTTCGAGGAGCTCAGCGTAGTGATCCGCGAGGAGGTCGTCGTGACGCTCTTCCACGCGCAGATCGAGCAGCAGCAGCCGCCTGACCTCCAGCCTCAGGAGCAGCCGCAGGGGGCGCTCGCCTACCAGCACGAGACCGCCGCGGGCGCCGACGCGATCGCGGCCGCCGGCGCGGGGGCAGGTGTCGCGACGGCGCTGGCGCCCGCGCCGCGCTCGAACGGCGCCGCGACTCAGGGCACGGTCGTGAACGACGAGACGAAGCAGGTGGGACGCAACGACCCGTGCTGGTGCGGGAGCGGCAAGAAGTTCAAGCGCTGCCACGGCGCCTAGCGACCGCCGCGCCCTGGTCGTAGCGACTCTTTACGTCAGCCGTTGCGGAGCACATAGATCGTTGGCAGGAGCTTTCCCAGGAACTGCAAGACAGACCAGTGGAGGTTGGACTCGATGTGCCCGTAGATCTCGGGTCCGGCCTCTTGGATAATGCGGTCGCGCTGTCGGCGAAGCCGCGCGAGTCGCAGGAGATCTTGCGATACAGGCTGCGTTCGCTCCTCCGCATGCTCCCGCCACTCCGTCCCGATCGCTTGCTCGAGAGTAACGGCTGGTCCCGCACGCTCGAATGCGGCTTCGACCTTCTCCTCGGCGAGATTCGCCGGAACGACGGCGAGATTCTGCGCGAGCAAAGCGGCTTCCTTCGGTTCCAGACGGTCGGTGGCGCAGACGGTGAAGAGGATCAAGTGTCCCCCCGGACGGAGGACGTGTGCGACCTCGGCGATCGCGGCTTCAAGCGGCTCGACAAGCTCGATCACGTCGTTGCACCACACGAGATCGAAGGAGCCGGCGGGCCACGGGAGGTTCTGCATCGCCGCTTCGACGATCTGAATCCGATCGTTCAAGCCGGCGTCAGCGACGGCCGCTCGCGCTCGTTCGACAAAGCGGGCTACCGGGTCGATTCCGACTCCGCTCGCGCCGGTCGTCCGAGCCAACTGGATCAGATGGAAGGCATCGCGGCAGCCGACATCGAGAGCGACGGACGCAGGGGTCAGCCGCTCGGTCGCGAGCGCCTGCATCGTCTCTGGGCCGCGAGGATCCAGGCTGCGGTCGAGGAGGTCATAGACGTCCCAGGTCTCAGGCCCGTAGACGCGCGCCACCGCTCGCAGATGGGCGTCCATTGGCGCTCGGCGCTCAGCCCCCCGCCAGCTTGACCCGGTAGCCCTTCTGCGCGAGGAGCTCGGCCGCCTTGTCGCGATGGTCGCCCTGGATCTCAACCGCGCCCGCCTTGACCGCGCCGCCCGAGCCGCACCGTCGCTTCAACTCGCTCGCGATAGGCCCGAGGTCGCCGTCCGGAAGACCGCGGACAACCGTCACCGTCTTTCCGCCGCGACCACCCTTCTCCCGGAAGATCCGGACGAACCCGTCGTCGGGGAGCGTTGGCTTCGGGTTCGGCGCGACCTTCTCGCGGCGACGGTCGCCGCCGTCGGTCGAGTAGACGAGTCGGCCCTCCGCCATCCGCGGATCGTAACCGGCACACATTCGGCTCAAAGACGTCACGCTCTCGTCACAGGTTCACGCGTAGCCTGTTCTCAGGGGCCTCACGAGCCCCCTGGGGGCACGTGGGCTAGGATCGACGCGTGTCCGAGACCGCGTTCCCGCTCGACCAGCAGCTCGAGGAGATCAGAGCCCAGCTCGCCTGGGTTCGTGATTACCTTTGACCCGGACGCCGTCTCCGCCCGCATAGCCGAGCTCGAAGGGGAGCTCGGGCAACCCGGCTTCTGGGACGACCAGGCCCGCGCCGCGCGGGTCTCGACCGAGCACTCCCGCCTGACCAAACGACTCGAGCGCTATGAGCGCCTTCAGCGCGAGCACGACGACGCGGCCGAGCTCCTCGCGATGGATCCCGAGCTCGGCGCCGAGATCGAGGCGCAACTCCAGCCCCTCCGCGGCGAGCTCGCGCGCCTCCAGGAAGACGCGCTCTTCACCGGCGAGTACGACGGCGGCGACGCGGTTGCCTCGATCCACTCCGGGACGGGCGGAACCGACGCGCAGGACTGGGCCGAGATGATGCTTCGGATGTACCTCCGCTGGGCCGACGATCGCGGCTTCCAGGCCGAGTTGATCGAGGCGAGCCCGGGGGAGGAGGCGGGCCTGAAGTCAGCCACGTTCACCGTCAAGGGCGAGAACGCCTACGGGATCATGAAGGCCGAGCGCGGCGTCCACCGGCTCGTCCGGCAGTCGCCGTTCGACAGCGCCCATCGCCGCCATACCGCGTTCTCGCAGGTCGTCGTCGCGCCGCTTCTCGCGGATGAGAGCGAGGTCGAGGTCGACGAGACGGACCTCCGGATCGACACTTATCGAGCGTCCGGCGCCGGCGGCCAGCACGTGAACAAGACCGATTCCGCGGTCCGGATCACGCACATCCCGTCGGGAATCGTCGTCCAGTGTCAGAACGAGCGCTCGCAGACCTCGAACAAGCAGACGGCGCTGCGGATCCTCAAGTCGCGGCTCGTCGAGCTGCAGGAGGAGGAGCGGGAAGCGGAGCTCGCCAAAGAGCGCGGCGCGGCGCAGGACATCGGCTTCGGGAGTCAAATCCGCAGCTATGTGCTCCACCCGTATCAACTGGTCAAGGATCACCGAACCGACTTCGAAGTGGGCAATACGCAGGGCGTTCTCGACGGGAATCTCGACGGATTCGTCCATGCCTATCTCCTCGCGAAGGCGACCGGGCGAGTGGTTTAGCCCTGCACGTCGGCTAGACTGATGGCTCCAGAGACCCGGGCGCCCCGTCCTCCCGACAGCGGCCGTGCGGGGCCTTCCTCTTCGATTCCGGTGCAGGAACACGACGTCCATACTCAGGTGACTCCCACACGCGAAGGCGTGGAGGGGAACGGTGCGCATCCGCTCGGCGTGGACGGGAACGGCGCTGCAGCGCTCGAGGATCTCACCGCCGGCGCCGATCCGGCCGGCTCGGGGACGATGATCGTCTTCGAGCGGGTGACCAAGATCTACGAGCCGAACGTCGTCGCGCTGAACGACGTCTCGTTCACGATCGACAAGGGCGAGTTCGTCTTCGTCGTCGGCGCGTCCGGCTCGGGCAAGTCGACGATGATCCGCCTCCTCCTGAAGGAGATGGAGCCCACCTCGGGCCGGGTCGTCGTCGGCGGCCGCGACCTGACGCGGCTCAAGCGCTCGCGCGTCCCGCTCCTGCGCCGCAACGTTGGCTGCGTCTTCCAGGACTTCAAGCTGCTCCCGAACCGCACCGCGGGCGAGAACATCGCCTACGCGCTGAAGGTGCAGGGCGAGAGCAAGGCGAGCATCCGCCGCAACGTGCCCGAGGTGCTCTCGCTCGTCGGCCTCTCCGACAAGACCGGCTCGCTGCCCGACGAGCTCTCCGGCGGTGAGCAGCAGCGCGTCTCGATCGCGCGCGCCGTCGTCAACCATCCGCCGCTCCTGATCTGCGACGAGCCAACGGGGAACCTCGACCCCGACACATCGGTCGGGATCATGCAACTCCTCTATCGGATCAACCGCGCCGGGACGACGATCCTGATGGTCACGCACGACCGCGAGATGGTCGACAAGATGCGCAAGCGCGTGATCGCGCTCGAGGACGGGCGGCTCGCGCGCGACGAGCGTCGTGGGGGCTACACCTCCTGATGCGGCTCAAGCTTCTTTTCTCGGAGTCGTTCCGCTCGCTCGCGGCGAACGTCTCGACCACCGTCGCGGCGACGATGACCGTGCTGATCGGGATGTTCCTGCTCGGTCTCTTCATCGCGCTCGGCTCGTGGGCTCAGGACTTCGGTGAGACGCAGAAGGAGAAGCTGCTCGTCAAGGTCTACTTCTGCACCGAGGACACCTGCGCGAAGGCGGCGACGCCGGGGCAGATCAACGCCGTGCGGCGCGAGCTCGAGTCGAGCCGGCTCGTCAACGAGGTCACGTTCGTCTCGAAGGCGGAGGCGCTCGACCGGATGCGCAGGCAGACGCCGCAGCTCGTCGAGAACCTGAGCTCGAACCCGCTGCCCGATGCCTTCGAGGTGAAGGCCCGCGACGGCGCCGACGTGAAGCTCGTCAGCGCGGCGCTGCGGCAACCGTCGAAACCGGCCGGCGTGGAAGAGATCAAGGACGGCGACGAGGTCTCGGACCAGGTCGTAAACGTCGCCCGCGTGCTCACGCTCGCCTTCCTCGTCGCGACGATCGTCCTCCTCGTTTCCTCCGCGCTGCTGATCGCGAACACGATCCGCCTCTCGATCTTCTCGCGGCGACGGGAGATCGAGGTGATGAAGCTCGTCGGCGCGACCAACTGGTTCGTGCGCGGTCCGTTCATGCTCGAGGGCCTGATCTGCGGCGTCGTCGGCTCGGCGATCGCGATCCTGATGCTGCTCCTCGCGAAGGAAGCGGCCCTGCCCGCGATCACGAACCGGCTGAGCACGAGCTCCGACATCCAGGCGTGGCCGTTCGTCTACGTCTCGGCGATCATCCTCCTCGTCGGGATCACGGTCGGGGCAGTTGGCTCCGGCTTGACCATCCGCCGCTTCCTGAACGTCTGAGCTTGGCTTCCCGCCGGGAGCACCGCGGCGGTCGCCAGAAGCGGCCGAGTCGCGCCCAGCGGCGGGCGCGCCAGGAACGCCACGTTCCGCGCCTCGCCGAGCCGGAGATCCGGCTTCCGACGCGCGCCGTCGAGCCGGAGACGGTCGTCGCCCATCTCGGCCCGACGAACTCCGGCAAGACGCACGCGGCGCTCGAGTTCCTCGCCGAGTCCGGCCGCGGCATCTTTGCCGCGCCGCTGCGGATGCTCGCCCAGGAGGCGCACCGCAAGCTCTCGGCGCAGCTCGGCGCCGAGCGCGTCGGCCTCATCACCGGCGAGGAGCGGGTCAACGAGGAGGCGCCGATCATCTGCTGCACCGCCGAGATGGCGCCACTGCGGGGCGAGGTGCTCGTGCTCGACGAGATCCAGTGGGCCGAGGACGAGGAGCGCGGCTCCGCCTGGACGCGGCTCCTCCTAGCCGGCGAGTACCGCCACATCCTCCTGCTCGGGGCAGTCGAGGCGCTTCCGCTCGTCCAGAATGCCTTTCCCGAGGCCGAGATCCGCTTCTTCGAGCGCAAGGCGCCGCTCGACTGGACCGGAGAGGTGGCCTTCAACGCGCTGCGGCCCGGCACCGTCGTCGTCGCCTTCAGCCGCCGCGCCGTGCTCGCGCTCGCCGGCGAGCTGAACCGCCGTCACGCAGGGCGAGTCGCGGTTCTCTACGGCGCGATGCCGCTCGCCTCGCGCCGAGTCGAGATCGACCGCTTCCTGAACGGCGAGGCCGATTTCTGCGCGTCCACAGACGTGCTCGGCCACGGCGTCAACCTGCCCTGCGAGACGCTCCTCTTCGCCGAGACGACGAAGTTCGACGGGGTCGAGCGTCGGGATCTCCACTCCTGGGAGATCGCCCAGATCGCCGGCCGCGCCGGCCGCTTCGGGCTCGTAGAGCGCGGCCACGTCGGCGTCCTGACGTGGATCGTCTGGGTCCAGGCCGAGGCGAAGATCGTCGAGTCTGCGCTCGTCCCGCACATCTAGCTCCCGGGCGGTCACTTCGGCTACCGGGTCGTCGACACGGCGCGGATCCGGCCGCGCCTCGAGGATCTGCCGATAGAGAATCCGG
>JBPCJB010000302.1:0-7032 GCA_051005735.1 Gaiellaceae bacterium
ACCACCGAGGAGACGTCGTTGCAGAGGGTGATCGTGTTCGCCAACCAGAAGGGAGGCGTCGCGAAGACAACGACGACACTCAACCTCGGGGTCGCGTTCAAGGAGCTCGGCCACCGCGTGCTCGTGATCGACCTCGACCCGCAGGGCAACCTGACGATGAGCCAGGGGATGAATCCGGACGCAATCGAACGCTCGATGTTCGACGTGCTCGTCCACCGGCTGCCGATCACCGAGATCATCCATCAGGCCGAGGTCGACGTGGCCGTCTCCTCGATCGACCTCGCCGGGGCCGAGCTCGCCCTCTCTGCGATGATCGGGCGCGAGCGCGCGCTCGAGAAGTCCCTGTTCGAGGTACGCGACTCCTACGACTTCATCATGATCGACACGCCGCCCTCGCTCGGCCTGCTGACGATCAACGCCTTCGTCGCGGCGACCGGGGTGATCGTCCCGGTCCAGTGCGAATACCTCTCGCTTCGCGGCCTCGTCCAGCTCGAGAACACGTTGGCGATGGTGCGCGAGAACCTGAATCCGGATGTCAAGATCGAGGGGATCCTGCCGACGATGTTCGACGCTCGGACGCTGCACGCGCGTGAGGCGATCGAGATTCTCGAGGAGAACTTCGGCGAGCTCGTTTACAAGACGCGGATCCGGAAGACGGTGCGCTACGCAGAGGCGCCGGTGAAGGGTTCGTCCATACTGAAGTACGACCCGACCGGCACGGCCGCGGAGGCCTACCGCGACCTGGCGAAGGAGGTGCTCCATGGCGCGAAATCGCGCGAGCATGCGTGAAGGGCCGCTCGCCGAGCTCTTCCGAGCGACCGAAGCAGCTCAGCGGCAGGCTCAGGAGACCGGAGGCGAGGAGCCCGCGCCGAAGGGGTCTGCGGAGCCGACGTCTGCCAAGCAGCCGAGGAAGCGGAAGACCGCCGGGCAGCCCGCGCGCGCGGCTGTGGCCGCGGAGGAGCCGCAGGAGCAGACGGTCGAGCACGTCCCCGACTTCGCTCGCACGGAGGAATCGGATCCTCCCGAGTCGATCTCACCCGAGCCTGCGGCCGCCACCGGCGCGCCTGTCGCGCCACAGCCGCTCCCCGAGTCGGCCCCCCGCGAGCGACCGTACGAACCGCCCGCGAGCCGCTTCCTCGAGGCGCTGCCCGAGCCGGCGCCACGGCTGGAGTACGCGACGCGTCCGGACTCGACCTCGTACCTGGCGGTGATCCGCGTCGTCGGAGTCGGCGGCGCCGGCCTGAACGCGGTCAACCGGATGATTGACGCCGGGATCTCGGCCGTCGAGTTCGTCGCCGTCAACACCGACATGCAGCAGCTCCAGCTCTCGGATGCGCCGGTCAAGCTGCACATCGGCCGCGACCTGACCCAGGGGCTCGGCTCGGGCGCCGAGCCGGAGGTCGGGCGCCGCTCCGCGGAGGAGGGATACGACCAGATCAAGAACGCGCTCCGCGGCTCGGACATGGTCTTCGTCACCGCCGGCGAGGGCGGGGGCACCGGCACCGGCGCAGCGCCGGTCGTCGCGCGAATTGCCCGCGAGCTCGGCGCGCTCACCGTCGGCATCGTTACGACCCCGTTTCGTTTCGAGGGCTCGCGGCGCAAGGGCTCGGCCGAGGTAGGCGTCGAGGAGCTTCGCGCCGCGTGCGACACGCTGATCGTAATTCCGAACGATCGTCTCCTCGAGGTGCTCGACCGCTCGACCTCGATGCTCGACGCCTTCAAGATCGCAGATGACGTCCTCCGCCAGGGCGTCCAGGGGATCACCGACCTGATCACGATGCCCGGCTTGATCAACCTGGACTTCGCGGATGTGCGCACCATCATGTCCGACGCCGGCTCGGCGCTGATGGGGATCGGCTTCGCGACCGGTGAGGATCGCGCGAAGCAGGCCGCCGAACGCGCGCTCCGCTCGCCGCTGATCGACACCGAGATCGTCGGCGCCCGCGGAATCCTGCTTTCGATCGCCGGCGGCGAGGATTTGACTCTCCTCGAGGTGAACGACGCCGCCGAGCTCGTCCGGCAGGCGGCGACCGACGATACGAACATCATCTTCGGCGCCACCGTCGACGAGCGCCTCGCCGGCCAGGTGTGGGTGACGGTCGTTGCGACCGGCCTCGGCGGCAGAGGGCGCCGCCAGCCGGCGCCGGTCTTCGGCGGCTCGAACCTCCGCACGACCCGGCCGGACGACCCGCTCGAGCCGCCCAGCTTCCTCCGCAGCTAGAGACGTTTCTGGCGGCGCCTGCGACGCTCGTTCGGCCGCAGCCAGGGACATGTCGGGCTCTGACCCCGGCCGAACGTCCGGGCTTTGACCCCGGCTGAGAGACGCTTCTCGCGGCGCCTGCGACGCTCGTTCGGCCGCAGCGAGGGACATGTCCGGGCTTTGACCCCGGGGGCTTTGACCCCGGGCTTTGACCCCGTGGGGGAGCGGGGGCTCGCCCGCCCGGCCCACGGGATGCGAGATGATCCCCGGGGCGCTAGACCAGCGGCATGACGACGGTCGCGCCGAATGCGGCGCCGAGGGCCAGGCAGCCGACTGCTGAGACGCCGGCCAGCGCATAGCGCCGCACGCCCGGCGCCTGGCCGCCGAGCAGGTAGAGGCCGCTGCCGAGCCCGAACGCGATGCTGGTCACCGTCTCGACGGCGCTGAACGCGATTCCGGCTGCGATCGCCGAGTCGCTCGGCACTCCGTGTGCCTTCAGGGCGAAGACGATGGCTGCGCTCGCGACGCCGATGTTCCCGGGTGTCAGCGGCAGCGTTCCGGCGAGCTCGAGCGCGGGAACGATGAGGAGCGCGGCGCCAAGCGGACGAGAGATCCCGAAGGCCATGCAGACCGCTGTGGCGGCTGCGACCCGCCCGACTGTCGCAAGCCCGATCCACGCGAGGAGCTGTCCCGCCGCGCGCGGGCAGCGACCGAGCGCGTGGAATGCGTCGAGCACGTGCGCGACGCGACCGCGTGGACGGAAGCTGCGGGTGAAGTAGGCGAGCGCGATCGCAACGGCGACGATCGCTGCGATGATCGCGAGCGGCCACGCCGGCAGAGCGCCGGTGACTGCGCCGAACGTGAGCAGGACGGCCAGCCAGACGATGTGTGCGACCCCGACGGAGGTGCCGACGCCGCCGGAGGTCCAGAGCCGCCCCTCACCTTCGAGCGTGCGCGCGTAGAGAGCGAACCTCAACGCGGTGCCGAGCCGAGCGGGCGCGAAGGAGTTCAGGAGGGAGCCGCAGCCGTAGCGCGCCGCAGAGTCGAGGCGGGAGGTCCTCCCGCCGCAGCGCAGGAGCGCCGAGCGCCAGGCGCAACCGGATGCGGCGAGCGAGAGCGCGAAGCCGACGGCCGCCGTCCAGAGCCACGCGGGGCTCGCGGCAGCAAGTCCGCCGAAGCCCTCGCGCACCTCGTCGCCCAGGAGTCCGGGCGTCGAGGCGATCACGGCGACGAGCGCGAGCGAGACGAGCCCGAGAGCGATCTGGCGCCTGTGTGTTGCGAGTGCGTGCATTCGTCTCCAACGTTCGTCGTTCACGAATCGGTCCTGCCCTCCTTATCGGCAGAAACTCCAGAGCTTTACGCTCTGTTCATGAGAGGCGCGATCGCGGCCGGCCACCCCCTGACCGCCCAGGCGGGCGCCAGGGTACTCGAAGATGGCGGGAACGCCGTGGATGCGTGCATCGCGGCGGCCTTCGCAGCGTTCGTGACGGAGGGACCGCTCACGGGGCCGGCGGGCGGCGGTTTCCTCCTCGCCCACGTGGAGGGAAAGGCGACCCTCCTCGACTGCTTCTTCTCCGTGCCGAGCCGGCCGCTCGGCGAGATCGAGCACCTAACGGTCGATTTCGGCTCGACGACGCAGAGCTATCACGTGGGAGAGGGATCGATCGCCGTTCCCGGCCTGCTCGCGGGACTGAGCGATGCCCACGGTCGCTTCGGTCAGCTCTCCTGGCAGGAGCTCGTTGCCCCGGCGATCGAGCTCGCTCGTGCGGGCGTCGTCGTCAGCGAGGCGCAGGCGTTCCTGCACGAGATCCTCGTCGCCGTCCTCCAGCGCGACGAAGGAGGGCGGCGGATCTACACGGATGCGGAGCATCTCGATACAAGCGATCTGGTTGCGACGCTCGAGCGCATCGGCGTCGATCCGGCCGCCGCGGTGTGCGAGCTGCTGCCTGAGCTCTCGTCCGATCTCGGCGCCTACCGCCCGGTCGAGCGCGAGTTGCTCTGCACGACGATCGACGGCCGGCAGGTGCTCACGACCCCGGCGCCGTCGCGTGGGGGAGCGATCGTGGCTGCCGCGCTCGCGGGCTTCGGCGCGAGCAGCTCCCTCGACGGTCGGGCGCGGGCGCTCAGGGATGCCTACGGGATCGATTCGGTCGGCGGGATCGCGGGCACCACGCACATCGCGGTAATAGACGCGGCCGGGAACGCGGCGGGACTCTCGTCGACGCTCGGCGCGGGTTCCGGTGTGCATCGCGGCGGTACGCAGCTGAACAACATGCTCGGAGAGTTCGACGTGATCGGCAGCGGCGAGCTCGTTCCGGGCGAGCGGCTCGCGAGCATGATGACTCCGACGCTCGTGCTCGAGGAGGGCCGGCCGCGGCTCGCGCTCGGCAGCGCCGGCTCGGTTCGCCTCGCCGGTGCGATCGCCCAGGTCGCAGACGCGGTGATCAGGGGCGCCTCCGTCGGCGCGGCGATCACGGCGCCGCGGTTCCACGTCGTCGGCGAGCGCGAGCTCCACCTCGAGGGAGGCTGGCCGGCAGCCGCAGCCGAGGAGCTGCCGCCCGGCGATTGGGAGCTGATCCCCTGGCAGAGCCTGAATCTCTACTTCGGGGGAGTCTCCGCCGTCGAGCTCCGCGCCGACGGCTCGCTCGACGCCGCGGGCGATCCCCGCCGCGGCGGCCACGGCATCGTTGTATGAGCGGCGGAGGCTCAACGGAGCCACCGAGACCCGCGCTGACGGTCGGAATCCGGCCGGCGCGACCCGAGGATGCGGCAGCGCTTGTCGATCTCGGCGCCTCGGTCGGCCGCGAGGAGGGCGACTGGCTCCTGAACACGAACGGCTGGCGCACCGTCGCGGAGGAGCGTCGCTACCTGCGCGCGCTCAAGCGCTACCCGCACGCGGCGGTCTTCGTCGCCGAGGTCGGCGCCGAGCTCGTGGGGCGGCTCTCGCTTGCGCGGGACACGCATCCAGCGAGCTACCACGTCGCCGATCTCGGGCTGATGATCGCCGCTGGTCATCGGCGTCGCGGAATCGGACGCGCCCTGCTGGAGCAGGCGGTCGCGTGGGCGCGGACCTCCGGCGTCCGCAAGCTCGAGCTCCACGTGTTCCCCTGGAACGAGCCTGCGCTCAAGCTCTACGAGACGTTTGGCTTCGAGCGTGAGGGACTCCGTCGCGAGCACTATCGGCGTGAGAGCGGCTATGTCGACGCGATCCTGATGGCCTACCAGCTTCCTCCTTCGGCGAGCTGATCCCCTTCCACGAGCCGATCTGGCCGCTCACGGCGCGCATGCGACCAGCGCCGTACGAACGCCCTCTGCTCGGGAAGCGATGGAGAGCTCAGCCACGGCCCCGCCAACGGCCTCCGAAGCTCGTCGAGAAACGTGATCGGATCTCGCGTGAGCTGTGGCATGCTCCCGATCCAGCAGCCGATCGCGGTCCCGACGCGTCCGATCCCGTTGGCGTCGTGCACGTAGAGGAACCAGCCCTCCGCCGCCGAGAATCGGTCGATCGCCGCCACGATCTCGTCGATCGCCTCCTCCGCAGGCGCCGCGCCTGCCCGCAGCGGCATCCGGACGTGCCGCGCGCGCGGCGGAAGCAGATGAGCGTACGGCTCGCACTCGCCGAGCTGGGTCAGGTCGAGGAAGAGGTCACAGCCCTCGTGGAGCACGCACTGGAGCCGTCGCTGGGCTTCGCGCTCGTTCCCCGCCCCCGGATACGGCCCCGCGAGCACCGGCAGGAAGACGAGGTAGGAACGCGGCAGCGGAGGCTTCACGAGGTCGACGGTCATCGCCACTCCAGCCTGCCTGCCGAGTCGTCACGGCTTTGTCTCGACAATGCAACGAGACTGCAACAAACCGTCCACCCGCCTGAAGGAGGCTGCCGCCATGCCCGAGTTCACAGACTCAGCCGCCGGAACGCCGTGCTGGGTCGACGTGATGACCCCCGAGCTCGACCGCACCGTCTCGTTCTACTCCGACCCGTTCGGCTGGGAGGCCGCGCAGGATCCGAGGCCCGAGGCCGGCGGCTACACCATGTTCTCCAAGGACGGCAAGCAGGTCGCCGCCGCGATGCCGCCGCGGGCAAGATCCGCGACGCGGGCGGCACCCTGGTCATGGAGCCGATGGACGTGTTCGACTCCGGCCGGATGCTGGTTGCGAAGGATCCGACCGGCGCCGCCTTCGGCGTCTAGCAGGCCGGGGAGCACTACGGCGCGCAGCTTGCGAACGAGCCCGGGTCGTTCACGTGGAACGAGTGCCAGACCAACGACACCGAGACCGCCGAGACCTTCTATCGCGCCGTCTTCGGCTACGACGTGGACGCGATGCCGATGGGCGAGGGAGAGCCCTACCGCGTGCTCAAGCTGGGCGAGGAGAACGTCGGCGGGCTGTTTCAGATCACCCCGGAGATGGGCGAGGTGTCGCCGAACTGGGCGACCGCCTTCGCCGTCGCCGACACCGACGCCACCTGCGCGAAGACGGAGGAGCTCGGCGGCAAGGTGCTGGTGCAGCCGGTGGACATCCCTCAGATCGGCCGCTACGCCGTCGTCCAGGACCCGATCGGCGCGGTCTTCCAGGTGCTCGCGAACCCCGGCAAGCTGACGGTCGTGCGCGCGCTCGTCACGGCTTCGGTCGCCATGGCGGCTCTCGTGGGTACGGCTTTCGCGGCGACCGACGTCCGGGTGATCCAGGGCGACCGAAACGCCGGCGGGATCAAGATCGGCCGCAGCACTCCGGCGGACGTCAGGCGGCTCTACGGTACGCCGTCGACCTCGCGTGTGGAGTCGACCCATTCCTGCGTGCAGAGCTGGAAGGGCGTGCGGCTCGTCGTGCAGTTC
>JBPCJB010000303.1:0-17716 GCA_051005735.1 Gaiellaceae bacterium
AGACCGACCGCGACGTGATGCTGCGGAAGCTGATCGACATCCAGTACGTCCGCAACGACACGCTGCTCGGCCGGGGCCGCTTCCGGGTCAAGGGCGACGTCTTCGAGATCCAGCCCGCCTACTCCGAAACCGCCTACCGCGTCTCGATGTTCGGTGACGAGGTCGAGGGGATCAGCCATTTCGACCCGCTCACGGGCGAGGTCTACGGCAAGCTCGACACGATCACGGTCTTCCCGGCGACGCAGTACGTGACCTCGAAGCCCACGATCGAGCGCGCGCAGGACGAGATCAAGCACGAGCTAGAGCAGCAGGTGTCGCTCTTCGAGAGCCAGGGGCGGCTGCTCGAGGCGCACCGGATCCGACAGCGCACCGAGTACGACCTGGAGATGATGCGCGAGCTCGGCTTCTGCAACGGGATCGAGAACTACTCGCGGATCCTCGACGGCCGGCCCGCGGGCTCGGCGCCTCACACGCTGCTCGACTACTTCCCCTCGGACTACGTCGTCTTCGTGGACGAGTCGCACCAGACAATCCCGCAGATCGGCGGCATGTACGAGGGCGACCGCTCGCGCAAGCAGACGCTCGTCGACCACGGCTTCCGGCTCCCGTCCGCGCTCGACAACCGGCCGCTGCGCTTCGACGAGTTCCTGGCCAAGGTGCCGCAGCTCGTCTTCGTCTCCGCGACCCCCGGCGCCTACGAGCTCCGTCACTCGACCGTTGTCGCCGAGCAGCTGATCCGGCCCACCGGGATCGTCGACCCCGAGGTCGAGCTACGCGCGACGAGGAACCAGATCGACGATCTGCTGAACGAGATCCGGCGCCGCACAGACGTGGGCGAGCGGGTGCTCGTGACGACGCTCACGAAGAAGATGTCCGAGGACCTGACCGATTACCTGCTCGAGGCGGGTGTCAAGACGCGCTACCTCCACTCCGAGGTCGACACCCTCGAGCGAATCCAGATCATCCGCGAGCTGCGACTCGGCGATTACGACGTGCTCGTCGGGGTCAACCTCCTGCGCGAGGGGCTCGATCTGCCGGAGGTCTCGCTCGTGGCCGTCCTCGACGCCGACAAGGAGGGCTTCCTCCGAGGGAAGACGGCGCTGATCCAAACGATTGGGCGCGCAGCGCGCAACGTCAACGGGCGCGTCCTGCTCTACGCGGACAAGCTGACCGAGGCGATCAAGGGCGCGCTCGACGAGACCGAGCGGCGCCGGGCCAAGCAGCTCGCGTACAACGAGGCCCACGGGATCACGCCGGAGAACATCGTCAAGGGTGTCTCCGACATCGCCGAGTTCCTCTCGCTCGGCTCGCCGACCGTGCCGCGCGGCCGGCGCGCCGGTGGCTCGAAGGTGGAGGGCTTGAACCGCGAGGAGCTGGAGAAGCTCGTGATCACGCTCGAGGAGGAGATGTTCGCCGCCGCCGAGGAGCTCCGCTTCGAGTACGCCGCGAAGCTCCGCGACGAGATCAAGGATCTGAACCGCGAGCTGATGGCTCTCGCGAGCACGAGCGCCGCGTAGGACTCCGCTGAGCACCGCTACACTCAGAGTATGTCGAAGATGATTACGCTCCGTATCTCCGAGGAGCGGCTGCGAAAGGTCGACGAGGCCGTCGCCGAGGGTGGCTTTCCGACGCGCGCGGCCGCACTGACGGCGGCGCTCGATCGACTCCTCGCAGAGGCTGAGAGCCGGCGCATCGATGCCGCGATCGTCGAGGGCTACACGCGGATTCCGCCGACCGCGGAAGAGGATGCGTGGGCGCGCGCGTCGGGGCTCGAGTCGATTCGCGAGGAGCCCTGGTGAGGCGCGGTGAGGTCTGGTGGGTGGAACGGCCCGAGTCCGGACGCCGACCTCACCTCGTGCTCACCCGCGACGCAGCGATCCCCGTTCTGAACGCGGTTGTCGCGGTGCCGGCGACGCGGACGATCCGCGAGATCCCTTCGATGGTCTTCCTTCAGCTCGACGACGGGATGCCGCAGGCCTGCTCGCTCTCGCTCGACAACGTCCGGGTGGTCGCCAAGGAGTACTTCGTCGAGCGAATCTGCGAGCTGACGCCCGCGCGGATGCACGATGTCTGTCGTGCGCTTGGCTACGCGACGGGCTGCGATGGATAGACGTTCTCACTCGAGGAGGGCCCATGTGCCGCAACATCAAGACGCTCCACAACTTCGAGCCGCCGGCGACCGCTGAGGAGATCGAGGCAGCCGCGCTCCAGTACGTCCGCAAGCTCAGCGGGGCGACGAAGCCGTCGAAAGCGAACGAGGCGGCCTTCGCCCGTGCCGTCAAGGAGGTCTCAGCGGCGTCGACTCGGCTACTTGCATCGCTCGTCACCGTTGCGCCGCCCCGCGATCGCGAGCTCGAGGCTACGCGCGCCCGGGAGCGGTCGCAGCAGCGGTTCGGGATCGCGCGCACCGGGTAGCTCGGCCCCGTGCTCAGCGCGATCATCGGCATCCTGATCTCCGGCCTGATCGTCGGGGCGCTCGCCCGCTTCGCGCTGCCCGGCCGCGATCCCCTCTCGATCTGGAGGACGATCCTGCTCGGGATCCTCGGCTCGATCGTCGGCGGCTTTGCCGCGGCCCTGACCGGTGTTATCGACCCGACCCCTCCCGAGGGCGAGGAGATGACCGGAGGCGAGCTCGTCACCGGCTTCCTCTTCGCGCTCGCCGGTGCCGTCGTGCTCCTGATCCTCTACCGCCGCCTGGTCTGGAAACGGTCCATCACCGGCCCCGACGCCGGCTAGGAGGGCTTGGCGAAACGCCGCCCTGAGCCGTCGGGCGGCGCTGCTCGCCCCGGTTCGGCGTCCTCAGTCGCGCCGATAGCTTCGGCTCTCGGCGCTCCCTGCGTCCTTGCCTCGGAACGAGCATCGCACCCCGCCGACGAGGGACGTTCCGCCAAACCCTCCTAGGCGGCGGCCAGCGCCCCTAGCTTCTCCTTCAGATAGCGGACGTACGGCTTAGCGTCGATCGGGCCGCCGGCGACGCGCTCGAGCGTCTCCTGCGGGGTGAACTTCCGGCCGAGCGCGTAGAGGTTCGAGCGGAGCCACGCATGCAGCTCGCCGAACTCGCCCGCCTCGAACTGCGCAGGAAGGTCGGGGAGCTCCGAGCGCACCTTGTCCCAGATCTGCACCTAGACGATATTCCCAAGCGAGTAGGTGGGGAAGTAGCCGAACCCGCCGCCCGACCAGTGCACGTCCTGGAGCACGCCGACCGTGTCGCTCGGAATCGGGATCCCCAGGTACTGCTCGAAGCGCTCGTTCCAGATGGCCGGGAGGTCCTTGAGGGCGATCGTGCCCGCGATCAGCTCCTGCTCGAGCTCGAAGCGGAGGATCACGTGCAGGTTGTAGGTCGCCTCGTCGGCGTCCACGCGGATGTAGCTCGGCTTGACGCGATTGATCGCACGGTAGAACGACTCCTGCTCGACGTCTCCGAGCACGTCCGGGAACGCCGCCTGAACCTGCGGGTAGAAGTAGTTCCAGAAGGGCCGGCTGCGGCCGACGATGTTCTCCCAGAGGCGGCTCTGCGACTCGTGCAGCGCCGAAGAGACCCCGCTGCACAGAGGTGTCCGCTCGAGCGTCTGCGAGATCCCATGCTCGTACAGGCCATGACCGCATTCGTGCATCGCCGTGAAGAGCGAGGTGAGGTCGTTCTCCGTATAACGCGTCGTCAGCCGGATGTCCTGCGTTCCGGAGCTCGCCGCGAACGGATGGACGGTGAGGTCGAGCCGGAAGTACTGCGGGTCGTAGCCGAAGCGCTCGATCACCCGCAGCGACGTCTCGTGCTGGGCGTCGATCGGAAACGGGCCACGCATGAAGCCGTCTTCCTCGTCCGACGAGGCGACTTCGGCGATCAGCGGCACCAGCGAGTCCCTCAGCTCGTCGAAGACCGCCCGGACCTCGGCCGTCTTCATTCCGGGCTCGTAGTCGTCGAGCAGGACGTCGTAGGGCTCGGCATAGTCGTCGAAGCAATCGATGTAGCGGCGCTTCAGCTCGACGGCGCGCTCGAGGTGGGGGAGGAAGCCGGCGAAGTCGTTCTCCTCGCGCGCCTTCGCCCAGACGTCGTGCGCCTCGGCCGCGGCCCCGACCATCTCCGCCGCGAGCTCGGCCGGGACGCGACGCGCCTTCTCCCAGTCCCGCCTGCTCGTGCGGATCAGCGAGGCATCGTCGGAGTCGTATTCGAGGCTCTCCTCGTAGGACGCCAGACCGTCGAGCAGGCGCCCGATCTCGGGGGAGACTAATCGCTCGTGGGCGATTCGGTCGATCGTCGTCAGCTGGGCGCCGCGTACCGGCCCGCCGCCGGGAGGCATCATCACGGTCTGATCCCAGAAGAGCACCTCCTGGGCGCAGCGGAGATCGTGGATCTCGGCCAGCCGGAGCTTCAGCTCGGCAAGGTCGCTCGGTTCCGCAGGGCGCTCGGGCATGGTCTCTCCTCCGGTCGGGACAAGTGCTTCAGACTCTAGAGCAGCGAACGGTTTGCGGCACCTGTCCCGAGGGGACGGTCCGGAAGAGGGGCGAGCTGGCACCGCCCTGCTCCCGAACTGGAGGTTCCATGGGCATCATCGCGTTCATCATTCTCGGAGCGATCGCAGGTGCGATCGCCAAAGCGCTTCTTCCTGGGGACGATCCCGGCGGGTTCATAATCACGACGATCATCGGGATCGTGGGCGCGTTGCTGGGCGGCTTCCTGGCCGCGGCGCTCTTCGGCGGCGACCCGCTCGACGAGTTCTTCGACATCAGCACCTGGCTCACGGCGATCGTCGGCGCGATCATCCTGCTCGTGATCTATCGGGCTGTGGTCGGTCGCAGCGGCCGAGCCGTCTAGCTCGATTGCGGCCTTGGCGAGCTGAGCATCCGCTTCGGGCGGGTGCTCAGCTCGCGTTGAAGGCCAGCGCCTGACGGCCGCGTGGGAAGGTCCGCACGGCCATCAGCCCCCAGCCGTCGTCACGCCAGATGTAGGTGAGGATGCGCAGCGCCTCGGCGGCGACCTCGTAGACGTGGAGGCCGCGGGCCTCGCCGCGGCGGTTCGGCCGCGGCTGGCCGAAGCCGGGGGCGATCGACGCCACCACGGCTCGCTCCCCGCCCGGGGTCGAGATCTCAAACTCCCGTCGCTCGGCGATCGTGCTCTGGTGGATGTGCCCGGCGAGGATCAGCTCGGCGCCCGCCTCGACGAAGCTGCCGAGAACGCGGTTCCGGTTTGCGACCGGCTGCTTGCTCGAGCGCCAGGGGGCGCCGAGGAGGTGGTGGTGGAGGACGACGATCCGCAGCGCGTCCTTCGCCGCCTCGTCGAAGACCTCGGCGGCGCGGACGACCTGCGCCGGCCTCACCTTCCCCGACTGGTGCCGCCACGGCCGCACCGAGTTGAGGCCAGCCGCAACCACCGTCTCGGACGAGTACACGGGCTGCGTCGTCTCCCACTGGCGCTCGAACTCCAGCCACGGCTTGGTGAAGCGCTTCGGAAAGGTGTAGGGGATGTCGTGATTGCCCGGAACCGCGAGCAACGGAAGCTGCAGCCCGCGCAGGAACCCGGCGGCGCGATCGTGCTGGGAGCGGAGCCCGCGGTGAGTGAGGTCGCCGGAGGCGATCACGAGCTCCGGCTGCACCTCCTCGATCAGCCGGGCGAGCGCCTCGATCGGCTCCGGCTTGACGTTGCGGCCGAAATGCAGATCGGAGATGTGCAGCACGCGCGTCAGCACGGGCACGAGCGTACCCCGGCTCGGGGCATGAGAACCGCCGTTCCCGGCTATACACTCGTTCCATGGCGGATCGAGCATCCGACAGCCCAGCGGCAGACGACGCGCCGGAGATCTTCGACGATCTCTACCTCGGCCTTCGCGCCGGCGGCGCCCTTCGCAAGCAGCGTCGCGGCGAGCCTCTGACGAGGGACGAACAGGAGGCTCTCGGCCGGTGGCAGCGCCTCTCCGTCGGTCGCAAGACGCTCGCGATCGGCGCCTTCTCGGTGGGCACCTTCGGCCTCGGCTTCACGCTTGGCGGCCTCGTTTTCGGCCGCTGGCGCAAGGCCTAGAAGCTCTAACGCAATGAAGCTCTGAGCCGCCGGAGCGCGCCGGGCGGCGCGATGCGGCGTCCTCAGTCGCGCTGATATGCCTGCATATCGGCGCTCCCTGCGTCCTTGCCTCGCACCACCCAGCGCACCCCGGCGACGAGGCCTCATTACGGTAGAGCTTCTGAAGGCGAGGAGCGCTGCCTCGAACGTCCGCTACCGCACGAAGCCCATTCCCTCGTACATCCGGGCGAGCGTGGGGGCAGACGCGGCCCGGGCCTTCTCGGACCCGAGAGCCAGCAGCCGCCGCAGCCCCGCCGGATCCCTCCGCAGCTCCCGGTAGCGCTCCTGGATCGGCGCGACCGCCTCGACGACGGCCTCGCCCACGTCCTGCTTGAACGCGCCGTAGCCGGTATCCCCGTACCGACCCTCGATCGCCTCCGGCGCCTCCCCGGTCAGTGCCGCGAGGATGTCGATCAGGTTCGTCACGCCCGGCTTCTCGGGGTCGCGCCGCACCTCCCGGCCCGAGTCGGTGACCGCCGAGCGGAACTTCTTCCGGATCGTGTCGAGCTCGTCGAGCAGCAACACCGTTCCTTGCGGCGTTCCCGCCGTCGTCGACATCTTCCGCGTCGGCTCCTGCAGATCCATGATCCGCGCGCCCACCTCGGGATAGACGCCCGCCGGGACCTTGAACGTCTCGCCGAACCGCGAGTTGAACCGCTCCGCAACATCGCGCGCCAGCTCGACATGCTGACGTTGGTCGTCCCCGATCGGGACGATGTCGGTCTGGTAGAGCAGGATGTCGCCCGCCATCAGCACCGGGTAGGTGAAGAGCCCCGCGGAGATGAACTCCTGCCGCTCGCCCTTGTCCTTGAACTGCGTCATCCGGCCGAGCTGGCCGTAGCTCGTGACCGAGCCGAGCAGCCAGGCCGCCTCGGCGTGCGCCGCCACGTGGCTCTGGCAGAACACCGTCGAGCGCTCCGGGTCGAGCCCGGTCGCGAAGAGCATCGCCGCGAGATCGAGCGTCCGCTCGTGGAAGACCCGCGGGTCGTACTCGACCGTGATCGAGTGCAGGTCGACGATGCAGAAGAACCCCTCGCCCTGCTCCTGCGTCGCCGCGTACTGGCGGAAGCCGCCGATCAGGTTCCCGAGCTGTTTCGCGCCGGTGGGCTGGATTCCGCTGAAGATGCGCATGCCGTTGTCTCCGTTTCTGGTCGTGGAACGAGAACGACCTCCGGGCGCGGAGGTCGACGGTCGAGCGGAACGGGTTGCGCGCTAGCTCGCGCGCACGCTCCCGCACCGCCCGCTGGGCCAGGACCAGAGCTCGCCGCGGTGTCCGGGGTTCATCGCCACCCAGGATAGGGTCGACGCCGGAAAGCCGCAACTAGACTGGCTTTCGTGGCGGTCACCCCAGCGACCTGGACGCCTTCCTCGTGGCGCAGCCGCCCGGCTCGCCACCAGCCCGAGTGGCCGGACGAGGCGCGTGCCGGGGCTGCGCTCGCGCAGCTGAAGGCGATGCCGCCGCTCGTCTTCGCGGGCGAGGCGCGCGACCTCCAGTCCTCGCTCGGCGAGGTCGTCGCGGGCAGGGCATTCCTGCTCCAGGCCGGCGACTGCGCCGAGTCCTTCCACGACTTCAGCGCCGTCTCGATCCGGGAGAAGCTGAAGATCCTGCTCCAGATGTCGGTCGTCCTGATCTATGGCTCGGCGCTCCCACTCGTCAAGGTCGGCCGGATCGCGGGTCAGTTCGCGAAGCCGCGCTCGACGCCGACCGAGCGGGTGGGGGAGACCGAGCTGCCCTCGTTCCTCGGCCACATGGTCAACGACGACGCCCCGACCGCCGAGGCGCGGGTCGTCGATCCCGAGCGGATGGTGCGCGCCTACCACCAGTCCGCCGCCACGCTCAACCTCCTCCGCGCCTTCACGAAGGGCGGCTTCGCCGACCTGACGCAGGTGCAGATGTGGAACCAGGCGTTTGCGGCCAGCGCCCCCGAGGGGCAGCGCTACGAAGCGATCGCCGTCGAGATCGAGCGCGCGCTCGGCTTCATGCGCGCCTGCGGAATCGATCTCGTCGACTCGCCGCAACTGCACCAGGTCGACGTCTGGACGAGCCACGAGGGGCTGCTGCTCGACTACGAGGAGGGGCTGACGCGAACCGACTCGCTGACGGGCGACTGGTACGACTGCTCGGCGCACATGCTCTGGATCGGCGAGCGGACGCGGCAGGCAGACGGCGCCCACGTCGAGTTCTTCGCCGGCGTCCACAACCCGCTCGGGGTCAAGCTCGGCCCGACCGTGACGCCTGAGGAGGCGCTCGAGCTCTGCGAGCGGCTCAATCCCGCTCGGATTCCCGGACGGCTGACGTTCATCGTCCGGATGGGCGTCGAGCGGCTCGCCGCGTCCTTGCCCAGCCTTCTTCGCGCCGTCGGGGAGGCCGACCACCCGGTCGTCTGGGCTTGCGATCCCATGCACGCGAACGTCTTCCGCACCTCGTCCGGGATCAAGACGCGCAGCTTCGACGCGATCATGGCCGAGATCGAGAGCTTCTTCGAGGTCTGCCGCGCCGAGGGCGTCTGGCCCGGCGGAGTCCATCTCGAGTTCACCGGCGAGGACGTGACGGAGTGCCTCGGCGGCTCCGCGGCCGTGCTCGAGGAGGAGCTGACGGCGCGCTACGAGAGCCTCTGCGATCCCCGGCTGAACGCCCGCCAGTCGCTCGACCTCGCCTTCCGCGTGGCCGAGCTGATGCGGGCCTGAGCGCGATGCCGCCGCTCCGCTCCCTCGCCGTCGTCGGCACGGGCCTGATCGGCGCGTCCGTTGGACTCGCGGCCCGCCGCGCCGGCGTCGAGCGCGTGACGGGCTGGGACCCGGACGCCGCGCATCTCGCCGCAGCGGCGGAGCGTGGCGCTGTCGAGCCTGCCGCCGATCTGCTAAGCGCGCTCGCAAGCGCCGAGCTCGCGCTCGTCGCCGCGCCCGTCACCGCGCTTCCGGCCCAGGTGCGTGCCGTCCTCGACGCGAGCGGTCCAGGCTGCACGGTCACGGATGTTGGCTCGACCAAGGGCGGTGTCTGCGCTGCCGCGGCCGGCGAGGGCCGGTTCATCGGCGGCCATCCGATCTGCGGCTCGGAGGCACGCGGGCCCGAGCGCGCCACCGGGGAGCTCTTCGACGGAGCGACGTGGTTCCTCACTCCGGTCGCGGCGACCGAGCCGGATCGCTACAAGCTCCTCCACGGCTTCGTCTCCTCGGTCGGCGCGATCCCGGTCGCCGTCGATCCGGAGGCTCACGACCGGCTCGTCGCCATTACGAGCCATCTGCCACACGCGCTCGCGAACGTGCTCCTGAACCAGGCGGGCGGGGCGCGGGTCGACGGGCACGAGCCGCTCGCCGCGGCCGGCGGCTCGCTGCGCGACATGACGCGGATCGCCGGGGCGAACCCCCGGATCTGGGTCGATGTCTTCCTCGAGAACCGCCTGGCGCTCGCCGCCGCGCTCGCCGAGCACCGGCGCCGGATCGAGCAGGTCGAGTCGGCGCTCGCCGCCGGTGACGCCGGCTTCCTGGCGCGCTGGATCGGCGAGGCGTCGGGGCACCGCCGGCGCCTGCTCGAGACCGCTTACGACGATCCGGGCGCGCTCCAACGGCTACGCGTCCACGTGCCCGACCGCCCGGGGGTGATCGCCGGGATCGCGCAGGCGCTCGGCGCCGAGCGGATCAACATCGCCGACTTCGACCTCCAGCATCTCTCCACCGACCGCGGTGGGACGCTGACGATCCTCGTCACCGGCGAGCAGGAGGCCGAGCGCGCCGCCGCGATCCTCGAGACGCAGGGCTACGGCGTGGTCGTTGCCCCCGTCCTCGACGACGGATGAGGATCGAGCCGGCAGCCTCGATTCTCGGCCATCTCGCCGTTCCGGGAGACAAGTCGATCTCGCACCGGGCCGTGCTCCTCGGCGCGATCGCGGATGGAGAGACGCGGATCTCGGGCTTCGGTCGCTCCGCCGACACGGAGGCGACGATCGGAGCGGTGCGCGCCCTCGGCGTCCGCGTCTATGAGGCGGACGTCGAGACCCTGCACGTCTTCGGGGTCGGCCTCCGCGGCCTGAGGGCGCCACGGCAGCCGATCGACTGCGGCAATGCCGGCACGCTGATGCGGCTCCTGCCCGGCATCCTCGCCGGCCAGGACGGACGTTTCGAGCTCACCGGGGACGAGTCGCTGAGCACCCGGCCGATGGAGCGGATCGCCGAGCCGCTGCGGCGGATGGGGGTCGCGATCGAGACGACCGACGGGCACGCGCCGCTGACGATCGAGGGCGGCGAGGTCGAGTCGATCTCGTACGAGCTGCCGGTCGCGAGCGCCCAGGTGAAGTCCGCTGTGCTGCTCGCCGGCCTCTTCGCGAAGGAAGGCGAGACGACGGTCGTCGAGCCGCTCCCGACCCGCGACCACACCGAGACGATGCTCGAGGCCGGCGGGGCCAGGATCCGGCGGCGTCAGAAGAGCGCCTCGGTCTGGCCGGTGGAGCGGCTCGAGCTCGGCGAGCTCGAGATCCCGGGCGACTTCTCCTCCGCCGCGGCGCTCATCGTCGCGACGACGCTCCTCGCCGGCTCCGAGCTGACCGTGCACGGCGTCAACCTGAACCCGCGACGGATCGGGCTGCTGGAGGTGCTCGAGCGGATGGGCGGGCGCGTGACGGTCTTCAATCGCCGCCGGATCGGCGGTGAGGCGGGTGGCGACCTCGACGTTCGCTCGGCGGAGCTCGTCGGCGCCGAGGTGAACGCGCACGAAGTGCCGCTGCTCGTCGACGAGCTCCCGCTCTTCGCGCTGCTCGCCGTCCACGCCCGCGGGGACAGTGTCCTGCGCGGCGCGGCGGAGCTGCGCGCGAAGGAGACGGACCGGATCGAGGCCGTCGTCGACGGCCTCCGCCGCCTCGGCGCGCACATCCGGGCGAACGAGGACGGCTTTGTCGTCCACGGCGTCCCCACGCGGCTGCGAGGCGGCTCCATGGAGTCGCGGGGCGACCATCGGATCGCCATCCTCGCCGCCATCGCCGGGCTCGCCTCGCGCGAGAGCGTCGAGGTCGAGGGCGCCGAATCGGTCGCTGTATCCTTCCCCGGCTTCTTCGACCTCCTGGAGTCCCTGAGACGATGATCGTCGCCATCGACGGCCCCGCCGGGGCCGGCAAGAGCACGGTTGCGCGGCTGCTCGCCGAGCGGCTCGCGTTCCGTTACCTCGATACGGGCGCGATGTACCGCGCTCTGACATGGCTCGCGCAGCGGCGCGAGCTCGCGCTCGATCTGGCCGACGAGCTCGCCGAGCTCGCGCGTGAGTTCCCCGTCGAGTTCGACGAGGACGGACGGGTCTACATCGACGCCACCGACGTGACGTCGTCGATCCGCAGGCCCGGGATCGACCGGCGCGTCCCGGTCGTCGCTCGCCACATTGCGGTGCGCGAGGTGATGCGCGAGCGGCAGCGGACACTCGGCGAGGCCGGCGACGTCGTGATCGAGGGGCGGGACATCGGCACGGTCGTGGCCCCGCGGGCGCAGGTGAAGGTCTATCTCATCGCCGATCCCGCAGTCCGCGCCCGGCGCCGCGCCGCCGACCAGCCGGAGATCGCCGCCGACGCGCTCGCGACCGACCTGCGCTTGCGGGACGAGAAGGACGCGATCAACATGCGCCCGGCCAAGGACGCGATCGAGATCGACACGTCCGACCTCGCGGTCGAGGACGTCGTGGCGCGGATCGAGCAGCTCGTTCGCGCTCACGCCGCCACGGCATGAAGAGGCAGGCATGAACCGCGTCGATGCCGTCTGGGCGATCGGCCGCGTCACCCTGCAGCCGCTCACCCGACTCGTCGTCCCGTTTCGCAACTACGGCGTCGAGCGCGTGCCTCGTTCCGGCGGCGTCGTGCTCGCCTTCAACCACTTCCACTGGATCGACCCGCCGGTGATGGGCGCCGCCTCGCCGCGCACGGTTCACTTCCTCGCGAAGATCGAGGCACATCGCGTGCCGGGGCTCGGCCAGCTCATCCGCAGCTTCGGGACGATCTCCGTGCGCCGCGGCGAGTCGGACCGCGAGGCCGTCCGCCTGATGCGCGAGGTCGTGCGCGACGGCCACGCGCTCGGGCTCTTCGCCGAAGGGACGCGGCAGACGACGGGCGTGCCCGGCCCCGTCCAGCCCGGCGCCGCGATGGTCGCGCTGCAAGAGAACGTGCCCGTCGTCCCCGCTGCCATCCACGGCTCGCACGAGTGGCGGCTCGGCAACTGGGCGCCGGTCTCGGTCGCCTGGGGCGAGCCGATGCGCTTCGAGGGGCTACCGAAGGGCGGGAAGGGCTACCGGGAGGCCTCGGCGGAGATCGAGCGGCGGATTCACCGGCTGCACGACTGGCTCGTCGGGATCCACGCGCTCGGCCGGCCTCGCGAGGCTGTTCCGCCCGCATGAACACGCGGCGATCACTGGCGCCGCGATGAGCGGCGTAGGCTCGACGGAGCCGCCAGAAGTGAAGCGCAGCACCGACATCGCCGGAACCGTCGCGATCGTCGGCTTCCCGAACGTCGGCAAGTCGACCCTGATCAACCGCCTCACCGAGAGCCGGCAGGCCGTCGTTCACGAGACGCCGGGTGTGACGCGCGATCGCAAGGAGCTCGTCTGCGAGTGGAACGGCGTCCACTTCCTCCTGATCGACACGGGCGGAGTCGACGATCTGGCGACGGACGTCTTCAGCCCCGAGATCGCGAAGCAGGCGCGGGCGGCGATCAAGGAGGCCGACCTGATCCTCTTCGTCGTCGACGCGCGGCACGGGATCACACCGGGCGACGAGGAGCTTGCGGTGACGCTGCGGGCCTCGAAGAAGCCGGTGTTCGTGCTCGCGAACAAGATCGACGACCCACGCAAGGACTTCCAGGCGGCCGAGTTCCACCGGCTCGGGCTGGGCGATCCGTGGCCGCTGTCGGCGCTGCACGGCCTCGGCACCGGCGACCTGCTCGACGAAGTCGTCGCAAAGCTGCCCGGCGAGGGGCGCGCGCCGATCGGGGACGAGACGATCCGGGTTGCGATCCTGGGGCGGCCGAACGTGGGCAAGTCCTCGCTCCTGAACGCGCTCGTCGGCCGCGAGCGGGTGATCGTCTCGGACGTGCCCGGCACGACGCGGGACGCGATCGACACGATCCTCGTCCGGGACGGCCGACAGTTCCTGCTCGTCGACACCGCCGGCCTGCGGCGCAAGCGCAAGCAGCGGCAGGGGATCGAGTACTACTCGGAGCTGCGCGCGCTCGAGGCGGCTGAGAGAGCGGATGTCGCGCTGATCCTCATCGACGCGAGTGAGGGAATCGTCGAGCAGGATCTCTCGGTCGCGGACGTGGCGCGCAAGGCCGGCTGCTCGTCGCTCGTCGTCCTCTCGAAGTGGGACGTGAACGAGGTGGCGCTCGAGGATTTGAAGCCGAGGATCGAGACACGCTTGCGCCAGCGGCCGCCGGTGATCGCCGTCTCCGCTAAGACCGGCCGTGGGCTCGATCGCCTCCTCGATCACGTGGTCGCGCTCTTCGAGAAGCACACGGGCCGGATCCCGACGCCGGCGCTGAACAACGCGCTCGCGGAGCTCCGCGAGGCGCGCCAGCCACCGTCGCAGCGAGGCCGCCGACTGAACCTGCTCTACGGCGCTCAGATCTCCTCGCGTCCACCCCGGATCCGGATTCACGTCAACGACCCGGGCCTCGTCACCCGCGACTACGCCTACTGGGTCGAGAACGAGCTGCGGAAACGGTTTAGCCTCGGCGGCGTGCCGGTGTCGATCGACTTCGTCAAGCGCTCGTGAAAGTCGTTGTCGTCGGCGGAGGATCGTGGGGAACGGCGTTCTCGCGCGTGCTTGCCAACCGCGAGCACGAGGTCACGCTCGCGTGTCGCGACGCCGAGCAGGCGCAGGCGATCGCGGCGACCGGCCGCAACCCGCGCTACCTCTCGCACACCGATCTCTCGGGTGTCGGCGCAACGACGATCGCCGAGGCGCCGTTCGCGTCGGCGGAGCTCGTCGTGCTCGCCGTGCCGAGCGCGGTCTACGCGAGCGTCGCCGCCGAGCTGCCCGGGACGGCGCCTGTGCTCTCGCTGACGAAGGGGCTCGATCCGGCGACGGGCGAGCGGCTCTCGACGCTCGTTCGGGGGCGGCCGGTCGCGATCCTCTCAGGCCCGAACATCGCCGAGGAGGTCTCGCGTGATCTTCCGGCCGCGGCCGTGATCTCGAGCGAGGATCGGCAGCTCTCGCTCGACCTGCAGGAGGCGATCAACTCCGTCACCTTCCGCGTCTACGTGAACGAGGACATCGTCGGCGTCGAGCTCTGCGCCGCCGCGAAGAACGTGATCGCGCTCGCCGCCGGCGGTGCGGACGGACTCGGCCTCGGAGACAACGCGAAAGCCGCCCTCGTCGCCCGCGGCCTCGCGGAGATGGGTCGCCTGGCCGAAGAGGCCGGCGGACGACCGGAGACGTTCGCCGGGCTCGCGGGCATGGGCGACCTCGTTGTCACCTGCTGGGCGAAGTCGGGCCGCAACCGCCGTGCAGGCGAGCTGATCGCGCAGGGCGCCGACCCGGCCGAGGCCATGCGCGAGATCGGGATGGTCGTCGAGGGGCTGACCACGGCCCCCGTGCTGCGCGAGCTCTCGCATCGACTCAAGATCGAGCTGCCGATAACCGAAGGTGTCTGTAGCGTGCTCGAGGGCACATCGCTCGACGAGCTGGTTGCCGGGCTGATGAGCCGAGTTCCCACCGAGGAGTGACTAGAGTGAAGACCATGCGCAGCACCGTGATCGCAGTCTCCGCTCTGCTCTGCCTCGTGCTCGGGGGCCTCGCGGCCGTCGGCTGCGGCGGAAGCACGACGACAGCAGGCTCGGTCGCCGCAGACGTCGCCGGAATCGTGCCGGCCAGCGCTCCCGTCCTGATCGCGCTCGAGACCGATCCCGAGTCGGATCAGTGGCAGCAGGCGGACGAGCTCCTGAGCAGGTTTCCGGGCAAGGAGCGGCTGCTCGCCGAGGTGCGCAAGGGTCTTGCCGAGGAGGGAGTCGATCTCGACGACGAGCTCGTCCCCGCGTTTGGCGACGAGACCTACATCGTCGTCCTCGATTTCGAGGACAGCGGCGACAACGTGGTCGGGCTGACCAAGCCGCGCGACGCGGAGAAGCTCAAGCAGCTCATTCGGGAATCGGACAACGAGACGGTGACGCGGGAGATCGACGGCTGGACGGTGATGGCCGAGACCGAGGCAGTCCTGGACAGGTTCGCGCAGGCGGGCGACAAGCTCGCGGACGCCGACTGGTTCGGCGAGGCCCAGGATCAGGTCGAGGAGGACGCCCTCGTCACCTTCTTCGCGAACGGCGAGCCGCTCACCGAGGCGATGCGGAAGTCGCTCCCCGACGACTGCGATGTCTCCGCCGGCCAAGGCGAATTGCGCTACGCGGTCGGCACGATTACTGCCGCCGACGACGGCCTGCGGATGCGGTTCGCCGCCAAGAGCGATGGCGCGAAGCAGGGAGTGAGCGGCGAGTCGCTCCTCTCCGAGGTTCCGTCGGGCGCCTACGCCTACCTTGGCTCGCCGGGCTTCGACACGTCGGGCCTCGGGCTGACCGAGCAGATCCGTTGCGCGCTCGAGTCGGGCGGCATCCCGGATGTCGAGGACGAGCTCGGCGTCACCTACGATGAAATCCTCGATCTCTTCGCCGGCGGCCTCGGCCTCTACCTCCGGCCGGCCGCGCTGATTCCCGAGATCACGCTCCTGCTCGACCCCGAGGACGACGCGAAGAGCCTCGACGTGCTCGACACACTGGCTGAGAAGGCGACGGACTTCGGCGGCAGGCTGCAGCGCACGACCGTCGCCGGGACCGAGGCGAGAGAGGTCCGGCTCGGACCGGTCTCGATCCTCTATGGGGCGAACGACGGCCACATCGCCGTGACGACCGCGCGCGCGGGAATCGAGGCGCTGGCCGACGGCGGCCCCTCGCTCGCCGACGACGATGCCTTCAAGGATGCGACCGAGGCGGCGGACATGGGCGAGGACGATCAGGTGTTCGCGTACCTCGACCTGCGCCGGATCGTCGACCTCGCCGAGAACATCGCCGGGTTTGCCGAGCAGGATCTGCCGCGCGAGGTGCGCGAGAACCTCGAGCCGCTCGAGAGCCTCGTCGTCTGGGGCGACGCCTCCGATCCGAACGACGTCGAGGTCGGCGCCTTCCTTCAGATCGGGTAGGGTCACTCCAGCCGTGGCCGCGCGCTCGTTCCAGTTCACGTCGGAGTCCGTCACCGAGGGGCATCCCGACAAGATCGCCGACCAGGTCTCGGACGCCGTCCTCGACGCTGTCCTGACGGACGACCCGAAGGGCCGCGTCGCCTGCGAGACGCTGATCACGACCGGTCTCGTCGTCGTCGCGGGCGAGATCACGACCGAGACCTACGTCGACATCCCGCGGCTCGTCCGCAAGACGATCGCGGAGATCGGCTACACGCGCGCTAAGTACGGCTTCGATGCCGAGACGTGCGGCGTCATCGTCGCGCTCGACGAGCAGTCGTCCGACATCGCCCAGGGCGTGGACGAGTCCTACGAGGCCCAGCAGGGCGACGACGATTCGCTCGACCGCGTCGGCGCCGGCGATCAGGGAATGATGTTCGGGTACGCCTCGAACGAGACCGAGGAGCTGATGCCGCTCCCGATCCTGCTCGCCCACCGGATCTGCAAGCGGCTGACCGAGGTGCGGAAGGCGGACGTGCTCCCCTATCTGCGCCCGGACGGCAAGGCGCAGGTGACCGTGCGCTACGAGGTCGACGAGCACGGGCGTCAGAAGCCGGTCGAGATCGAGCGCGTCCTCGTCTCGACGCAGCACCGCGACGGGCTGGACGCCGAGACCTTGATCAAGCCGGATCTGATCGATCACGTGCTGCGCCCGATCCTCCCGCACGACCTCTACGACGAGAAGCGGCTGGAGGAGAAGGACTTCGTCTACGTCAACCCGACCGGCAAGTTCGTGATCGGCGGGCCGATGGGCGATACCGGCCTGACGGGACGCAAGATCATCGTCGACACGTATGGCGGCGCCGCGCCGCACGGCGGTGGGGCCTTCTCGGGCAAGGATCCGACCAAGGTCGACCGCTCAGCCGCCTACGCGGCGCGCTACGTGGCGAAGAACGTGGTTGCGGCCGGACTCGCCGAGCGCTGCCAGATCCAGGTCGCCTATGCGATCGGGGTCGCCCACCCGCTCTCCGTGCTCGTCGACTGCTTCGGCACCGAGGCCGAGGGCCTGAGCCAGGAGCGGATCGAGGAGATCGTGCACGAGCACTTCGACCTCCGTCCCGCGGCGATCCTGCGCGACCTCGACCTGCGCCGGCCGATCTACCGCAAGACCGCCGCCTACGGGCATTTCGGCCGAGAGGACAAGGATTTCAGCTGGGAGCGCACGGATCGCGCCGACGCCCTCAGAGCCGCGGCCGGGCTCGCGGCCGCGACTGCCGTCTGAGCAGCGAGTAGCGTCGCCGGGATGAACCGGCGGGCGCTCGAGGCGATCTGCGAGACCTTCGCGCCCGGCTCCGAAGGCGTTGCGGACGCCGTTCTCGTCGCGGCAAGGAAGCACCTCGGGCCCGGCGAGCGGCGGCAGCTCTCACTCCTCCTCGGAACTTTCGGCCGGGGCTTCGTGTTCCTCTCACCTGCGCGCCGCGAGGCCGCGCTTCGCGCGTGGTGCGACAGCCGGATCCCGCAGCGCCGTGC
>JBPCJB010000304.1:0-5157 GCA_051005735.1 Gaiellaceae bacterium
CCGGAGGAGCGCCAGCGTGATCGTGCCGACGGCGCCCGTCGCGCCGACGATGCCGATGCGTGCCTCAGCGGCCAAGCTCGAACGCCTCGTGGAGCGCCCGGACGGCGCGGTCGACATCGACGGTCGGAACGTGACAGGCGATCTTGATCGGCGAGGTCGAGACGATCGGGGACTCGATCCCGGCCGCCTCGAGGGTGGCGAAGGTCTTGGCCGCGACGCCTGGATGGCTCTTCATCCCCGCTCCGACGAGGCTGACCTTGCCGAGATCCTCGCGCGAGCGCCACTCGAGCCCGAGCTCGTCGAGCGTTCGCGCCGCCGCGGCCCGATCCTCGGGCGGGGCCGAGAAGACGATCTGCGCGCCGGTCTGGACGATCGTGTCCACGTTCACGAGTGCCTTCGCGAGGGCGCCGAACAGTCGCGCGCGGGTGGCGCCCTCGACGTGGTAGACAGTTTCCTCGCGCTGGTGCACGACTCCTGAGATCAGCGCCTTCTCGAGCATCTCGTGGTTCTCCTCCTCGATCCACGTCCCGACTCCTTCTTCGAACGTCGAGCGGACGTGGAGCTTCACAGTGTGACTGCGGGCGACCTCGATCGAGCGGGTCGCGAGCACGCGTGCGCCCGACGAGGCCATCTCGAGCATCTCGTCGAAGCTCACGTGCCGCAACGGGCGCGCGTCCGGCACGAGCCTCGGATCGGCGGAGAAGACGCCGCGTACATCGGTGTAGATCTCGCAGTGATCCGCGCCGAGCGCGGCCGCGAGCGCGACAGCGGTCGTATCGGAGCCGCCGCGGCCGAGCGTCGTCACCTCGAGCGAGGTCGAGATGCCCTGGAAGCCCGCGACGAGCACGATCTTGCCGCCGTCGAGCGCCTCGTGGATCCGGCGCGCCCGCACCTCGACGATCTTCGCCTTGCCGTGGACGGTGTCGGTGACGATTCCCGCCTGCGAGCCCGCCAGCGAGATCGCCTCGTGGCCGAGGTCGACGATCGCCATCGCCGTAAGCGCGCACGAGATCCGCTCGCCGACCGAGACGAGCATGTCGAGCTCGCGCGGGTCGGGGCTCGCGGAGACCTCGCGGGCAAGCTCGAGCAGCTCGTCGGTCGTCTTCCCCATCGCCGAGAGGACGCCGACCACCCGGTAGCCGGCCTCGCGCGCGGCGACGAGTCGCGCGGCGACGCGCTTCAGCTTCTCAGGATCGCCGACCGATGTCCCGCCGAACTTCATCACGACGCACGGGGGCTGCCGTGCGCCGTCCGTGGCCGGGGTCGCGTCCGGGTCGATCGCCGGGACGGCTTCGTACTCGGTCGCAGCCATTCGCCGAGTCTAGTGCGGCCGTTGAGACCGGACCACAAAAAGTGCTGAACCGGCAAACCCGAAGGCCCACCGGTTCAGCTCCCGCAACTTATGTAACCAACCGGTTGCCGTCAATCCCAGGCTCGAGGAAATTCCGCAAATTGCGGACAAAACCGCCGGTCAGCCGGCCGAGCTCCGCCTCACAGCTCGCGGCGGCCGGCGAGCGCCCGCCCGAGCGTGACCTCGTCCGCGTACTCGAGATCGCCGCCGACGGGCAATCCGCTGGCGAGCCGCGTCACACGGACGCGGACGCCCCCATTCGACTGACGGAGCCGATCGGCGATATAGGCAGCCGTCGCCTCACCCGTCATGTTCGGATTCGTCGCGAGCACGACCTCCTCGATCTCGCCCTCCCCGACGCGTCGGAGCAGCTCGCCGATCCGCAGGTGCTCGGGCTCGACGCCGTCTAGCGGCGAGAGCGAGCCGCCGAGGACGTGGTAGAGGCCGCGGTACTCGTGCGTGCGCTCGAGCGAGATCGCGTCGACCGGCTGCTCGACGACGCAGACGACGGCTCGGTCGCGGCGCTCGTCGAGGCAGATCGAGCAGAGCTCCTCCTCGGTCAGGTTGCCGCACGTCCGGCAGAACCGGACTCGTTCCTTGACCTCGCCGATGGCCGCCGCCAGCGCGAGCGCCTCGTCCTTGCCCGTGGAGAGGATGTGGAAGGCGAGTCGCTGCGCCGTGCGCTGCCCGATCCCGGGTAGCCGCGAGAGCTGCGCGACGAGATTGTCGACCGAGGGGCTGAGCACCGGTGCACAGTAACCGCCCCTTTCGGACGTCTTCGCACCGGTAAGGATTTTGTTCGGAACAGCCGAAAGGGTGGAAGAGATGCTCTCCTCGTGACGTTAATAGAGGTGCGGCGCTTTTCCGCCTGCGCGAATGGACCCGATTCGACTAGCAGCGGGGCCGGCGCCGATCGACACCACTTCAGTTCGGAGGAACATGCAGAAGAGTCCCACCCTGGGCGCCGACGCCCAGGTCACAGAGAACCACATCCAGATCACGACAGACACCCTCGACGGCTTTCTGGCCGACGCGGAGTCGCGCGGCTCCGTGCGCGCCGACGAGCTCGAGGCGCTCCAGCTCGAGCACGATCTCGGCGACGAGGCGCTGGCCGAGGTGCGGACCGCGCTCGCCGCGGCAGACGTCGAGATCGAGGAGACGCCGATGCGGGCCGACGAGCCCGTCGACCTCGACCTCAGCCCTGCAGGCGCCGTCACCGACAGCCTCCAGCTCTTCCTGACCGAGATCGGGCGGCATACGCTGCTCACCGCTGCGGACGAGGTCGCGCTCGCGAAGCGCGTCGAGAAGGGCGACCTCGCGGCGAAGGAGCGCATGGTCAACGCGAACCTGCGCCTCGTCGTCTCGATCGCCAAGCGCTATCAGGGCCATCAGCTGCCGCTGCTCGACCTGATCCAGGAGGGCGTGATCGGCCTCAACCGCGCGGTCGAGAAGTTCGACTACCGCAAGGGCTTCAAGTTCTCCACGTACGCGACCTGGTGGATCCGTCAGTCCTGCCAGCGCGCGGTCGCGAACCAGGGCGACACGATCCGGATCCCGGTGCATGTCCAGGAGCGGCGGCTGAAGCTGAGGCGGACGCGGCAGGCGCTCGAGGCGAAGCTCGGCCGCGCGCCGACGCTCGAGGAGCTCGCGGAGGCGACGGAGCTGAAGCCGAACCATGCTCAGGAGGCGCTCGACGCCGTCGAGGCGTCCGTCTCGCTGAACCAGGCGATCGGCGACGGCGACGGCGAGCTCGGCGATCTCTTCGGCGATCGCAGCGCGGAGGACCCGATCGACGCGGCCGGCGCCTCGTTCGAGCAGCAGCGCGTCCGTGAGGCCGTCGCGGAGCTGCCGGAGCGGGAGCGGCTCGTGCTCGAGCGCCGCTTCGGGCTCGCCGGTCACGCCGAAGGCACGAGCCTCGAGCAGATCGGCAAGGAGCTCGGGCTGACGCGGGAGCGAATCCGCCAGCTCGAGACGACCGCTCTGCGCAGCCTCGGCGAGCGTCTTTCAGACCTCGCCGGCGCGGCCTAGAGAACCGGAACACTCGGTCAACGTGGGCTGACAGGGCCTCTCCCTGTCAGCCTGCGCTGCCGGCTCGCGGCGTCAACGTGGGCTGACAGGGCCTGTCCCTGTCAGCCTGCGCTGACGGCTCGCGGCGTTCTTAGAAGCCGGGCAGGCCGAGGCCGCCGAGACCTTCCGGAAGCATTCCCGAGACCTTCGACTCCATCAATGCGCTCGCCGAGCGGAGCGCCTCATTGACGGCGGCGAGCACGAGATCGGCGAGCAGCTCCGGATCGTCCGGGTCGATCGCCTTCGGGTCGATCGTGATCCCCACGATCTCCCCGCCTCCCGTCGCCTTGACCGTGACCATGCCGCCGCCCGCCGAGGCCTCCACGACCTCGTTCGCCGCCTCTTCCTGCGCTCGTTGCATCTGCTCCTGCATCTGCTGGGCCTGCTGCATCAGCTTGTTCATGTCCATCTTGCTCACCGATTCTCCTCCACTTCCTGGGCGTCGAACGTTTCCTTGAACAGCGAGATCAGCGCCTCCTCCGAGATCGGCGACTCGCTCTCCGGCTCGTCGGGCTCGGTCGGCTCGCCGAGCGTCAGCGCTACCGCGAGACGACGACCGGTCACCTCGTAGAGCGCTTCCCGGATCGCGCCGATCGCCTTCGGCTCGTCGGCCTGCCGCCGATGGAAGTCGGCCGTGGCCGGGAACTCGAGCGTCAGCGTCTCGCCTTCGAGCACGGTCGGGCGGGCCGCGCCGAGCAAGGACGCGACCGGAATCGAGCGCGATTGCACCGCGGGCAGCACGGTTCGCTGCCACGCGTCCTGGAGCTGCTCGAGCGCGAGCGGCGGCGCGGCCGCAGGAGCCGGCGGCGCTGCCGCGGCAGGCTGCTCGATCGCCTCCTCCGGCTCCGGCTGCGGCGCGACCGGGGAAGCGCGCTCCGGCGCCGGCGCGATGGGCGCCGCAGCTGGTTGTGCCGGCGCGCCCCCAAGTCGCTGCTCGAGCTGGTCGAGCCGGAACGAGATCGACTCACGCGAGAGATCGCCGCCGGGACGGGTCACCTTGACGAGCGCGAGCTCGAGCGGCAGGCGCGGATCGCCGCCCTGGCGCAAATCGTCCAGCGCAACCGCGAGCAGGTCGCAAAGTCGCACGACCGTCGACTCGGGAAGCTGGTTCGCCTGCTCGCGGAGGCGGTCGCGGGTCTCGTCGGTGACGGGCAACGAATCGGGGACGTGACCCATGTGCTGGACGAGGAGCAGATGGCGCAGGTGCTCGAGCAGGTCGGTCACGAGCCGACCGAGATCCTGCCCCTGCTCGGCGAGCTCCTCGATGAAGACGAGCGCGCCGGCCGTGTCGCCGTCGACGATCGCATCGCAGAGCCGGAAGAGCGCGTCCTCCTCGACCGCGCCGAGGAGCTGCAGCACCGACTGGACGTCGATCGTGTTGCTCGTGGCGGAGGCGAGCTGGTCGAGGGTCGACTCGGCGTCGCGGAACGAGCCGCGGGCGCCGCGCGCGATCAGCGCCAGCGCCGCATCCGGCGCCTCGATCCCCTCTGCGTCGCACACGCGCCGGAGCACCCGCACGAGCTCGGGCAGGCGCGGCCGCGCGAAGACGAAGGTCTGGCAGCGGGAACGCACCGTCGGCAGGACCTTCGACATCTCCGTCGTGCAGAAGACAAAGATCAGGTGCGGCGGAGGCTCTTCGATCAGCTTCAGGAGCGCGTTCCAGGCCGCGTCCGTGAGCTGGTGCGCCTCGTCGAGGATGTAGACCTTGTAGCGACCCTCCGCCGGCTGGAGCACGACGC
>JBPCJB010000305.1:0-15377 GCA_051005735.1 Gaiellaceae bacterium
AAAACCAAGAGCCGCTGATGACTTGACAAGTCATAGGAGCATCATTCGCCGACGCTGGCCCAAGCGACGTCTCGACTACACGCGCCGTAGTTCAACGTCACGGCTTCGCGTCGGAATCGAGCGGCCATGGCAGGCGCACCGGCATGTACTCGCCCGGCCAGTCGGCGTACGCCTCGTCCCCGTCGCCGGTCTCCTTCCCGACGGACGCGCCGTACTTCGCCGCCACCTCACTCACCGGGTAGAGGAGCGTCTCCACCTCCGCCCGAGCACCGATCATGCGAATCGCGCACGGCCCGTCCCCGGCGCCGACGATCACGTGGCGGGTGTCGGCCGGGCAGTGGAAGTAGTCCCACTGCCGCAGCGGCCGTTCCTCCTCTTCGACGATCAACGTGCACTCGCCCGAGAGCACGAGGAATCCTTCCTGCACGCCCTCCGCGTGGTAGAGCGCGTTCGGGTCGCCCGGCCAGAGCACGCGGACGTTGACGCCGAGATCACTGAAGGGCGACTCCCGCGGCTCGAGCGGGTACATCGCGCCGCCCTTCTCCTCGTTGCGCTCCGCGAGCGCGTCCGAGAGGTTGTGGACGAACCAGCCTTCCGACGTGACATAACGGCCGTACGGGGTCTCTTCCGAGCTTGCTTCCTTCACCGGCATTTCGTCCTCCTGGGCGTCACCACGATTCGCGGACAGGTCGTTTGACGACGCAGTTCTTGCACATCCGGCTGCGCTTGCGGTTGTAGGGCGATCAACACCGCTCAGGAAGCCGTCAGTGATCTCTACTCCCGGCTTGCGCGATCCCGCTCGGGGTCGTAGGCTCACCCGATGAAGATCCTCTATCTCGCAACCGCTGGGACCGCCGACCCGACCAGGGCGTCGTTGCCGCTCCACATAGCGGCCAACGGCTCCGTCGCTGAAGGCCAGCGGTGCGCGCTCGCCCTCGTGGGAGACGCGACGGAGCTCGTCTCGCGTCCCACGGCGGAGCGAGTAGATGGAGTCGGCATTCCGCCGGCGAAAGAGCTCCTGCAGAAGCTCCTCGACAACGAGGTTCCCGTCTACGTCTGAAAAGGCTGCGCCGTCGCCCGTGGGGCGACCGACGAAGACCTGGAGTGGCTGAACGCGCACTGGCTCACGCCGCCTGAACTCGCTCGAATGATCGCCGAGTACGACCGAGTCGTCAGTCTCTAGCCGCTCCCCTGGCGTAGTTCTCGCCGGGCGATGAGCTCCAGCTTGCTCACAGCGAGTTACGCCGGCGGACAACACCCGGACGAGCGACCGTGGGCGAAGGCACCTGGGAGCTTCCCCTAGCCGTCGACCAGATCCTCGAAAGCTGGCTCGCCGCGGATCGGATCGAAGTCGGAGTCGGCCCGCGCCATGTCGCGACAGCCCTCCCACATGTCGATCGCATGGTTTAGGTGCTCGATGGCGTCGGCTGTGCGGCCCGCGAGGCTCTCGCAGCACGCGACGTTGTAGTAGAGGTATGCCTGGTCGGGGCGGGCCTCGATGAGCTCGCGGCCCCGGTCGGCCGCCTCCGCGTACCTGCCGGCGGCGTAGAGCGGTCGCACCGGGTCCCACAGCTCGGGGGCGTAACGCTCCATCGAGTCGGGCAGCCCCACCCAGCGATGACGGCGAGAGTCGTAGCCCGACTCCGTCGGCGGCGGGAACGACGGGTCGGCGAACGAGCCGGCCGAGACGACGACCAGGTCTGCCTCCGTCGGCTCTGTGTAGAAGACCTGCGAGCCGCAGTCCGGGCAGAAGTGGAAGACGTGCTCCTTCCGGTCTGCCTCGTCCGAGACTCGCGTGTAGTCGCTGAAGCGACCGACGAACTGCACTTGATCCGCCGTGAACGCCGCCTGCATCCCGAAGGCGCTTCCGGTCCGGCGTTGACAGGCAAGGCAGTGACAGATGGAGACCCGAAACGGATCGCCCACGACTTCCAGACGAAGCTGCCCGCAGTGACAGGCGGCATCTCGGGTGGCCATCGCCGCGAAACGTTAGCCGATGTCGGTCGCCGCACGTCGTGACTCGCCCGGGGCCGTCGGGTCACATTCCAATACGCTCGCGCAGCAGAGAAACCTACTCGGATAGCTCTACCGGCACCGGCCGAGCACACCTGAGCGGAGAGGTTGGACTCCTATGCCCGACTTGCCGTACGTTCGTCAGCCTGTCGACTTCTCAGAGGCGCTTCGGTATGCGCACGGCCCTGACTCCACTCCACAGCCGGGCGTTCCTCCCGGGACGCTCCTTGACTACGAGTTGACCGCGAGCCGTGTCTTCGCCGGCACCAGCCGCCGGTACTGGGTGTACGTCCCGGCGCAGTACACAGCTTCGGAGCCAGCGTCGCTCATGGTCTTCCAAGACGGCCGCATGTACCTCGATCCGAAGGGCGAGATGCGCGTTCCTGTCGTCTTCGACAACCTGATCTACCGAGGCGAGATGCCCCTGATGATCGGTGTCTTCATCGATCCCGGCGAGCCCGAGAACCGGAATCTGGAATACGACACATTCAGCGATGCCTACGCAACGTTCCTGCTGACGGAGATCCTCCCAAACGTTCAAGACCGCTACGTCCTCACAGAGGACCCCGAGCGGTGGGCGATCGGCGGCGGGAGTAGCGGCGGGAGCTGCGCATTCACGGTCGCCCTGGACGCGGCCTGATCGGTTCCGGCGAGTCCTGAGCTTCCTCGGGAGCTTCGCCCAGATCCGGGGCGGCAACCGCTACCCCGAGCTCATCCACGACACGCCGAAGAGACCGCTGCGGGTATTCCTCCAAGCGGCGACTCGCGATCTCAACTGGGATGCCGCCGAGCTGAACTGGCTCAGCGCCAACTTGCGCATAGCTGCCGCCCTCGCGGAACGTGGATACGACCTCCGTCTGGTTCTCGGCGACGGCGGCCACGACCCGAACCACGGCGGCGCGATCTTGCCAGATGCGCTCCGCTGGCTCTGGCGGCCCTTGTCTCGCCGGTAGTCGACCGCCGGAACACTCGAAGGCCCGCCTGGTCCTCGGGCGGGCCTTCGCTGCGTTACGAACTAAGCGGTCGGCACCGGGGTCGTCGACGCTGCCGTGGCGGCGCCCGTCGACGCTGGGGGCTCCGTGCTTCCGGAGTCGAGCCGAAACGGCGGGTAGGTGTCGGTCATGAGGCCCGCGTAGGCGATGACTCGGAAGACCCAGCGGTTCAGGCCGAGGACGAAGTCGTAGAGCGGTCGGGGGTAGCGACTCGTGAAGAGGAGGGCGAGTCCCGCGAAGAGCACGAGCAACCCGATCAGGCCCCCGCCGGTGGCGTAGAGGAAGCCATCGCCGTTGTCTCCCCAGGCAGACCAGGCTCCGCCGGTGAAGATCGCGACGATCAGGTAGTGGGGGATCGCGAGCAGCCACCACTTGACGAGGACAAGCCCACGCGAGAGCCGCTCGGGATACTCGACTTCGAGCCTCGCTGGGTACGCCGGGTCATCGGCAAGGGAGAACGGCGGGTACTTGTCTGTGCCGAGGGCGCTGTAGGAGTAGAAGCCAACCCGCCACGACCAGCGGAGGACGCCGACGTTGAAGTCGAAGATCCCGCGGGGGTAGCGGCCGGTGAAGAGGATCGCAAAGCCCGCGACAACGGTCGAGGCCACGAAGCCGATCCAGAGGAAGAAGAGAACGATGAAGTGCGGGATGGCGAGCAGCCACTTGAAAAGCCATTGCCAGCGTCCCACGTCGGGATCGAGCTCGCCGGTCAGGCGAACCGGAAAGGCGACTTGCGGAGAGGTCATGGTCTGGTGCTCCTTCTGATTCGAGTGATTGTTGGAGCTACGCAGCTGCCGCCGCGAAGCGAAGCGGGCGCCGTCTGCGATCGTCGAGCCGAGCCTCGCAGCGCCAAGCGCCCGGCACAGTGCGGCTAGCACCCGAGTGTTGGAGAGCCACCACGCGGCGGTAGCCTCCTGTCCGTGCACCGGCTCACCAAGGCGCAGGCTCGACGCATCGCGGTGCGCGCGCAACTGCTCGACGCACCCCGGCCGACCGAGCTGCTCACGGTCGTGCAGCAGCTGACCCTGCTGCAGATCGACCCGACCGCGGCCATCGCCCCCAGCGCGGATCTCGTCGCCTGGAGCCGCGTCGGCTCGGCATACGAGCCCGCCCACCTCCGGCAGGCCCTCGAGCAGGACCGCACGCTGTTCGAGCACAACGCGCTCGTGCGGCCGATGAGCGATCTCGGCCTGTACCTCGCCGGCGCGGCCGACCGGCCCACCTACGAGCGGACGCGCGACTGGCTCCGCAAGAACGACCGGTTCCGGTGCGACATTCTGGACCTGCTCGGAATCTCCGGGCCGCTGACCTCACGCGCCATCCCGGACACGTGCGTCGTGCCGTGGGCCTCGACTGGGTGGACGAACAACCGCAACGTCACTCAGATGCTGGAATCCCTGATGATGCGCGGCGAGATCGCGATCGCCGGGCGCGCCGGACGGGAGCGGCTGTGGGACCTGGCCGAGCGGGTGTACCCGACCGACGTCGTCGTCCCATCGGTCGAAGAGGCCGAACGGGTCAAGAATGAGCGGCGGCTCGCCTCGCTCGGCATCGCCAGACAGAAGAGCACCAAGATGCCGCTCGAGCCGATCGACGTCGGCGAGGCCGGAGAGCCGACCGTGGTCGAGGGCACCAAGGGCGAGTGGCGCGTCGACCCTGCCGCGCTCGCCCAGGACTTCGAGGGGCAGGACCTCGAAGGGCGCACGGCGCTTCTCTCGCCGTTCGACCGACTCGTCCACGACCGGACCCGCGCCCAGGAGCTGTTCGACTTCGAGTACACCCTCGAGATGTACAAGCCCGCCGCCAAGCGCCGCTGGGGTTACTTCGCCCTCCCGGTCCTCTACGCTGACCAGCTGGTCGGGAAGGTCGACGCCACCGCAGATCGGCAGGCCTCGGTGTTGCGAGTCCACGCGGTCCACCAGGGCGTGAGGTTCACCCGCACCATCACCGAATCCGTCCAGGCCGAGCTGGCAGACCTGGCCGCGTGGCTCGGTCTCGGGACGGTCGAGCCGTCTTAGTACTCCCCGCCGCAAATACACCCACGCTTCGCGCGGCTGCGAACGCTCCGCATGCCGTCGTCCTCAGTCGCCCCGATATGCCTGCATATCGGGGCTCCCTGCGTCCTAGGCCTGCTCGGTTCTCGCCGGCGAATCACGAGCGTATTTACGGCGAGGAGCACTTAGGATCGAGCCTCGGGCGGAGATTCGCTCCGCACGCGAGCTTCCTGCGCGCTATTCCTCGCCTTCCCAGTACTCGACAGTGGGTCCTGGCCGGGCGAGCATGATCGGCTCGCCCGCGAGGCTCGTCGCGTACACCTTTCCGGTATCGAGGTACTCGACGAGGTCGGGGCCGAGCATCGACGACAGCATGAGCACGCGGATCGGCGAGTCGGTGCCGTTGCTTATCTGATGGGCGCCGTCCTTGCCGCGCGGGAAGCAGACGGCGTCGCCCTCCTTCAAGACGTGCTCACCCTCGGGCGTGCGGAGTGTCGGCTCGCCGCGTAGCACGATCACCCACTCCTCGTTCGCGTGGTGCGTGTGATACGGCCAGAGCTTGCTGCCGGGTTCCACCTCGGACATGCTCGCGCCGATCAGTCCGCCGCCGATGTGATGGCCGACGAATGCCTCCTTGATCCGCCAGCCCTCGCGGTCTCTCGGCTCGTCCCACGCGTCGCCGTAGAGGTTGAAGATCTTCATGCAGCGGACTCTAGCCACCTGCCCACACGACGCGGCTCAGGGTGCACGGGGTGAGCACTGGCCCCGTGACGGACCATCAGTACGGTGTTCGCATGGCCGGCACGGAGACGACGTCCGAGATCAGGATCGTGCCTGCCAACGAGGCGAGCTGGGAAGATCTCCGGGCCGTGCTCGGGACGCGTGGCGATCCGGCCAGATGCCAGTGCCAGCGATACAAGATGCAGCCCGGGGAGTCGTGGGCCTCGGCCGGCGCCGAGGAGCTGGCCTTTCGGCTCCGCAGCAGACTGAGTGTGATCACCCGGAGACGGAGACGACGAGCGGCCTCGTCGCCTACCTCGACGGCGAGCCCGTCGGCTGGTGCGCGGTCGAGCCGCACACCGCCGACCCGCGCCTGCTGCTCAAGACCCGCGTCCCCTGGGCGGGACGAGCCGAGGACAAGACCGACGACAGCGTCTGGGCCGTGACCTGCCTCGTCACCCGCACGGGCTTTCGGCGCCGCGGGATCAGCCGCGCGCTCGCCCGCGCCGCCGTCGACTTCGCGCGGCAACGCGGCGCTCGTGCCCTCGAGGGCTACCCGATGGTCATGGAGCCCGGGCAGGAAGTCATGTCGGTCGAGCTGCACGTCGGCAGCCGCAGCATCTTCGCCGCCGCCGGGTTCGCCGAGGTCGGTCATCCGACCCTCCGTCGGGTCGTGATGCACATCGACTTTTAGTTAGGAGGGCTTGGCGAAACGCCACCCTGAGCCGGCGGGCCGCGCTGGCGCCCTGCAGCATGGCCGCCGTCAAGAAGACATTGCCGATGACTCGCACAGGCGGGTGGTTATCGCCCGTCACAAGGTGGTAGCACAGGCAGCGACGACGACGTGAAGGAGGTCTCATGAGTGGCTACGCGGTCGCGCACCTCGACGAGATCGACGAGATCGACGACGGGCGCCGTCCGTTTCGACCCGTCCGGCATCACTTCGGCATCACGGGCTTCGGAGCCACGGCGTGGACTGGCCGTGAGTCGGGCGAGCGGATCATCAACGAGCACGACGAGTAGGACTCGGACGAGGAGCTCTACCTCGTCCTGAAGGGGCGCGCCGTGTTCGAGCTCGACGGGGAGCGAGTGGACGCGCCGGCCGGCACGTTCGTCTACGTTCGCCCCGCTGTGACGCGGACGGCGTTCGCCGAGGAGCCCGAGACGACGATCGTCGCGCTCGGCGGCACCCCGGGGAAGGCCTACGAAGCCCACGGCTGGGAGCTCTGGTCGCCGCTCCGGCCTCTCTACGAGCGAGGCGGATACTCCGAGGTCGCCGATCGCCTCCGCGAGATCGTCGACGCGAATCCGCAGTACGCCTTGTTGTTCTACAACCTCGCCTGCTGCGAGAGCATGGCCGGGCCGCGCTACGGACGCGGTCGATCACCTCCGGCACGCGCTTGAGATGTCCGAGCAGTTTCGCACCGTCGCACAGGACGATTCGGACTTCGATCCGATCCGCGACGACCCCACATTCAAGGAGCTGACCGGCAGCGTGGCGCCGCGCGCTCGCCAGCTACGGGGCGACGAGCACGCGACCCGGTGAGCCTGCGAGACTCGCCTGAAAGGCATCGTCCGCATGCTCGAGCGGGAAGCTCGGGCCGACGAGGGTCGCGAGCTCGAGCTCGCCGCTCGCAGCGAGCTCGAGCAGGCGCGGTAGAGCGACGGCCGGGTCGTCCGAGCCGTAGATCGTGCCGGTGAGCGTCTTCTCCCGGTTCGTGAAGTCGAGCGGATCGAGGGTCAGCTTCGCCCCGGCGGCCGGCAGGCCGACGACCACACTCGTGCCGCCGCCGCGAGTCCAGCGCAGCGCGAGCGCCGTAGTCTCCGGCGAGCCGACCGCGTCAAAGACGTAGTCGACGCCCTCAGGATCGAGCGCGCGCACGGCCTCCTTGACGTCCTCGGGAGCGCAGGCGGCCGTCGCCCCTAGGCGGAGAGCCTGCTCGCGCCGGCCATCGACCGGGTCGACGACGAGGATCGCGGCCGCCCCGGCGATCCGCGCGCCCTGAACGACGAACTGACCGACGCCGCCCGCGCCGATCACGAAAGTAGTGAAGCCGGGTTCGGGTCGAGCGGCGTTGAGCACGGCCCCGACGCCCGTGAGCGCCGCACACCCGAGCAGCGCCGCCTGCTCGAGCGGGATCGAATCGCCGAGCGGGAGCGCGGCCCCGGCGGCGACCACCAGACGATCCTGAAGCGCGCCCGTGGCGGTGCCGCGGTAGACAGTCTCGCCCTCGAACGAGATCCCGGTGCGGCCGTCGAGCAGCGTCCCGCGGCCGAACGCGGTCGACAAGGGAGCGCACGCCGCCGGGCGGCTCCGCCTGCAGGCCGAGCACTCGCCGCAGGCAGGCGCCCAGGACAGCACCACCCGGTCGCCCGGCTGCACGCTTGTCACGTCGGCGCCGCCCTCCTCGACGATGCCCGCGCCCTCATGCCCGAGCACGATCGGCGTCGGCCGCTCCCACTCGCCCTTGTAGGAGTGGAGATCGGTGCCGCAGACTCCCACCGCGGCCATGCGCACGACGACCTCGTCCGCCCGTGGCTCCTCGAGCTCGACCTCGTGCAGGTCGAGCCGTCCGGGCTCGAACATCAGCGCGGCACGCGTCCTCACCGCATCAGCATCCCGCCGTTGACGTCGAGGGTCGCGCCGGTGACGAAGGCCGCCTCCTCCGAGGCGAGGTAGCGACCGCTGCGGCCACCTCCTCCCCGTGTCCCAGCCGGCCGACCGGGATCGTCTTCACCATAGCCTCCACCTTCTCGAGAGGCACCTGCGACACCATCGGCCCGTCGATGGCCGCCGGAGCGACGGCATTCACGGTCACACCGGAGCCGGCGAGCTCCGTGGCGGCGTGGCGGGTCAGCGCGACGATCGCAGCCTTCGAGGACGCGTAGTGGACGCCGGTCGCGGAGCCGCCGCGCTGGCCGGCGACCGAGGCGAGATTGACGATCCGCCCCGCTCCGCGATCCCGCATCTGCGCGCCGACCACGCGACAGCCGAGATAGGCGCCGCGGAGGTTAGTCGCCAGCACGTCGTCCCACTCGTCGAGATCGATTCCCCAGAAGGAGCCGAACTCCGTTCGTGCCGCGTTGTTGACGAGCACGTCGACGATTCCCGCATGGGCGAGCAGCCGTTCCCACGAGTCGAGGCTGCGGACGTCGTGCTCGGCCGCCCTCGCGCCCGAGCCGAGCTCCGCGGCGAGCGCCTCGACGCCTGCGAGGTTCACGTCAGCGAGGACGACGCGATCGCCGTCCGCGTGCAGTCGCCGTGCGATCGCCTCGCCGAGGCCGCGCGCGGCGCCGGTCACGACGGCTGTTCTCGACACCTAGTTGACCTCGACGTGGATCCGCTGCTTCGACTCGCGCAGGGGGCCGCCCTCGCGGCCGGCGCGCGCGGCGAGCGCCTCGGCGAGGATCGAGACGGCGGTTTCCTCGTTCGAGTCGGCGCCGATGTCGAGCCCACATGGGCCTGCGATCCTTGCCAGCGCGTCCTCCTCGACCCCGGCCTCGAGCAGCCGCTCGCGGCGGCGTTCCTGATTCCGGCGGGAGCCGAGCGCGCCGATGTAGAACGCCTCGCTCGCAAGCGCCGCTTTCAGCGCCGGCACGTCGAACTTGTCGTCGTGGGTGAGAACGACGACGGCGGTCGCGTGGTCGGGCGCGATCCGCCCGAAAGCCTCCTCCGGCCAGTCGACGACCAGCTCGTCTGCGCTCGGAATCCGCTCGGCGGTCGCGAACTTCGCACGAGCGTCGGCGACGATCGTCGTCCAGCCGAGGAGCTTCGCGGCGCGGCAGAGCGACTCGGCGGTGTCGACGGCCCCGTAGACGGCGAGGCGCGGCGGCGGCCCGTAGACCTCGCAGAAGACGCGGCCCCCGTCGAGCTCGAGCAGCCGGTTGCGGCCGCGGCGGAGCAACTCGCCGGTATGAGCCGCCAGCTCAGGAGGCGCGTCCCCGATCGTCTCACCGCTCTCGAGCGCGAGCAGCTTGGCGCCCGCCGTCTCGCCGTCCAGCATCGTGAAGAGGACCGCTCGCTCGCCATTTTCGCCGAGCGCCAGCAGCCGCTCGAGGATCGTCACGGCAGCCGTTCGACGAAGACGTCGATCTCGCCGCCGCAAGGAAGGCCGACAGCCCAGGCCTCGTCGTCGGAGATCCCGTACGAGACGAGCTTCGGCTCGCCGCTCTCGAGCACCGCGCGCGCGTGCTCGTAGACGTCGCCCTCGACGCAGCCGCCGGAGACGGAGCCGCAGAGCTTGCCGCTCTCGGAGACGGCGAGGCTCGATCCAACGGGCCGCGGGGCGGAGCGGCGCGTGGCGACGACGGTCGCGACGACGACGCGCTCGCCCTCCTGCCGCCAGCGCTCGAGCTCCGGGAGGATCTCCTTCACGTCCCGGATTCTGCCTGCACCCACGACTCCGTCGCGTTGTAGCCTCAGCGACCATGAACGACCAGGCCAGTGTCAGTCTGCTGCGGTGGCTGCGCCGGCAGCTCCGGGAGCCCACGCCGTGGCGGGAGCGCCTCGAAGCCGCCGTCGCGAACGACGATCCTGCCGAGGCGCGGCGGCTGCTCGCCCGGATGGAGTTCTCGGAGGCGCAGCGGCATCACGTCGCCGGCTTGATCGACCGCTGGGAGGAAGGTCGCTGAGCCGCGAACGGAACGAGGCGATCGTCCGGCGGATCTTCGACGCCTTCGCGCGGAAGCAGGGCCTCTCGCTGCGTGACTGCTTCGCGGAGGACGTCGTCTGGCGCGTTCCCGGCGCGAGCGCGGTGGCAGGCAAGTATCGAGGACGCAGCGAGATCTTCCGCTTTCTCGGGAGCCTCCCCAAGCTGACGAACGGCACCTACCGGTCGCGCCTGATCGACGTCCTCGCAAGCGGCGAACGCGCCGCCGCGCTCTACCGGGCATCCGGCGAGCGCGAGGGCCGAAGCCTCGATATCGACCAGTTGCTCCTCTTCACGATCCGCGACGGACTGGTCGTCGAGGTGCTGGCGCTCCCCAACGACGCGGCCGCGTTCGACGAGTTCTGGGGCGTCGACTAGGTCCAGGTCTCGACGACCGAGTACTCCGTCCGGCCCTGGACGCAGTCCGCCGCATAGAGCGCGACGCCCAGGTCGCCCGTCCAGAGGGAATAGCGGCCACGACCGCGCGCGTCTCGAGCCCGCTCGACCTGCTTGAGCGCGTGCACCGCGAAGCGCCGGGCCCGGGAGAGCCAGACATCGTCCTGGGTGCGCCCGAACGCCTTCAGCAATGCGTAGCCGTTTCCGGCGGTGCCGTGGCAGATCCCCGCGCCCTTCTCCGCGTCGTGCGGCCCCGCCTCCCAGACGAGCTCCGCGCCGGCGTGCAGAAGCTCCTCCTCGAGATAGGGCGCGGAGGCAGCGACGATGCCCGGAGCGCCCTGATCCCACTGGAGGCGGATCTGGCCGTCGCTCGCCTCCAGAGCCTCCCCCTCGCCCCGGGCCAGTTCGCCCGGCCGCCCTCGACGACGGCGGTTCGCGCGAGCACCGTTGCCGTCTCCCGCATTAGCGCCGAGCGATTCTCCTCGGCGAGCAGCTCGCCCCCGCGGAGGAGCGCGAGCACGTTGCCCACGGCGCCATGGATCGGGCCGAGGTTCCGATTGGTCTCGCCGTAGAGCCGTTGCGACCAGAGACCGTCTTCGTCGCGCCGGTCGAGCAAGGCGGCGGCACTCAGCCTCCACGCCTCGGCCCAGCGATCCTCGCCTGTCCACTCCAGCATCGCTCGTGCCACAAGCATCGTTCCCGGCGAGCCCCACATCAGCTCGTCCGCCGCGTTGTCGACGTTCGCGTGCACGAGCTGGTGGAGCTCATCGGCGACCGCGCCGTCCGGCTCCTGCAGCCAGAGGACGGTGAGAATCCCGGTCTCGCCCTCGAGCCGGCTCGCCTGCGCAGGCTCGGGAAGCTCGATCCCGATCATCAGATCCGGCCGGGCGCGGCGCGCCTGCAGCGTGCGCCACGCGACGGACGAGAGATCGAGCCGCGACGGGGCAAAGCCGCGGTCGCGGAGCGCGCCGAGCGCCCAGACGACGCCTGCAGCGCCCACGTACAGATTCTTCAGCGGGAGCGGCGTCTGCCAGCCGTCCCACTCGTCGGCGGGCCAGAGCGCGTCGTCGTCGAAGGCGTCGTCGACGTCGGCCACGATCGCTGCGATTGCGTCGTGGACACGGCCCTTCCTCCAGCGAGCCGGTGTGAGTGCCTCGAACGCCTCCGGCCGGTAGAGCACGATGGCTACGGCTCCGCGCGGACGGGGTTCGTCAACGTTCCGAGACCTTCGATCTCGACCGTGACCTCGTCGCCGTCGCGCAGGTAGACCGGCGGCTCGCGGAACTCGCCGACGCCGCCCGGGGTACCCGTCAGGAGCAGGTCGCCGGGCTCGAGCGTGATCGCCTGCGAGGCGAAGGCAATCAGCTCCGCGACCGAGAACACCATGTCCTCCGTCGTCGAGTCCTGGCGCACCTCGCCGTTCACGAGGCAGCGGAGCCGGAGCGCCTGCGGATCCGGAATCTTCGCTGCCGGCACGAGCTCGGGGCCGATCGGGCAGAAGGTGTCGAGCGACTTCGCCCGCGTGAACTGGCGATCGGCCCGCTGGAGATCCCGCGCGCTGACGTCGTTCGCGCAGAGATAGCCGCGGACCGCCTCGAGCGCGTTCTCGACCGACACTCCCTTGACCCGTGCGCCGAGCACGACTCCGAGCTCCGCCTCGTGGTCGATCGCGTCCGAGATCGACGGCAGGCGAATCGGCTCGCCCGGGCCGATCAGCGACGTCGCCCACTTGGCGAAGAGGATCGGCCGTTCGGGCGCCGTCCTCCCCTCCTCCTCCGCATGGGCGCGATAGTTCAGCTCGACGCAGACGATCTTGCCGGGCCGCTCGATCGGGAGACACCTGGCGGTTACTGCGCGCGCTCGGCGTGCTCCGGGGCCTCGTGGAACTCGACCTCGAGCCGCTGGATCCGCGAGCCCTCGATCTCGACGACGCGAAGCCCGAGCCCGTCCGTCGTCACCTCGTCCCCCACCTCCGGCGCCCGACCGAGGAGGCCGAAGACATAGCCCGCCATCGTGTGGTAGTCCTCGATCTCGATCCTGCTCCCGAACTGCTCGTTGAAGTCGTCGATCGGGAAGGTGCCGTCGATCCGGATGTGCGTGTCGTCGATCCGCTCCACGGACTCGTCAGGAAGGTCGAACTCGTCCTCGATCTCGCCCACGATCTCCTCGAGCAGATCCTCGAGCGTGACGATCCCCTGCATCGCGCCGTACTCGTCGACGACCACCGCCATATGCTGGTTCTGCCTCCGGAACTCGGCGAGCAGGGCCGCGAGATCCTTCGTCTCGGGGACGATGTAGACCGGCCGGACGAGTTGCTCGAGTTCGACCTGGGCGATCCCGCGATCGTGGAGAGCAGTGAAGAGGTCGCGAACGTGGAGCACCCCGATCACCTCGTCGAGCGAGGCGCGATAGACCGGGTAGCGCGTGTAGGGCGACTCGAGCAGGGCGGCGAGCGCCTCCTCTGAGGGCAGGTCGGCCTTGATCGCGACCACCTGCGGCCGCGGCACCATCACCTCGTGCACTTCCTTGTCTGCGAAGTCGAAGACCTTGTAGAGCATCTCCTCCTCGGTCGTTGCGATCACGCCCGCGTCCTCGGCGCCGGCGACGATGTGGCGGATGTCCTCCTCGGTGTGGGCGAGATCGCCCGCAGCCGCAGGCTGGATCCCGAAGAGGCGCGTGATCGCGTTCGCCGAGAGCTGGAGCGCGTAGACGAACGGCGTCGTCACCTTCTGGAGCAGTCCGAGCGGTAGCGCGAGCGCCTTCGCGATCGGCTCCGCCTTCTGAAGGGCGATCGCCTTCGGCACGAGCTCGCCGAGGGCGACGCTGAGGTAGGTGAGGATCAGGAACGAGAGCGCGTATGCGAGCCCGTTCGACATGATCGGGCTGAAGTAGCCCGAGAGCAGCGGCTCGCCCACCGAGCCGAGCGCGATCCCGAAGACGGTGATCCCGATCTGGACGGTGCTGATGAAGCGCACCGGATTGTCCATCAAGGCGAGCGCCGCCTGAGCCGACGCGCTGCCGCGCGCGGCGTCCGGCTCGAGCCGCGTGCGTCGCGCCGTCACGAGGGCGTACTCGGCCGCGACGAAGATCGCGTTGCCCAGGATCAGGGCAAAGATGGCGCCCAGGCGCAGCGCATCGCTCACGGCTCAGCCCCCCGTTGGGCGCTCATGCCGACGCCCCACTCCGGCGTGGCCGATCGCGTTGCGAGGAGGCCCCGATTCGCACCGGGGCGCAGGTACTAGGCGGAAGCTCGTCGTCCAAGCTGGCGGGCAGTATAGGTAACGCCTCCGTCGTCCTCGTGCCGGACGGCCCGCTCCTCGCGCACGAGTCGCTCGAGGTGGGAGAGCGTCTCGGCGACCGCGAATCGGCGCGAGGCCGGCTTGAGCTCGGCGCCGAAGAGGGCGAACGAGAGGTCGTAGCCGGTTCGCGGCGCCATCGTGAGCGACGCTTCGGCGACCGCGAGCCGCTCCCGATGGTGCTCGATCAGCTCGTGCGCCCGCCCAACCGGATCGACGATCGGCTCCCCGTGTCCGGGCAGCGCGAGCCGCGGCGCGAGCTCGATCGTCCGCTCCAGCGACTGGATGTAGTCGCCGAGCGGGTCCGGCCGGCTCTCCGGCCAGAGCCCGACGGTCGGCGTGATCCGGCCGAGCAGGTGATCTGCCGAGATCAGCACTCCATCCTTGATCAGACAGAGCTGCCCGTCCGCGTGCCCCGGTGCGTCGACGAGCTCCCAGCCGTCGAGGTGCTCGCCGTTCGAGACGAGCGCCGGATCCGGTTGATAGCGGATGAACGGGGCGTAAACCGAGCCCGACTCGATCAACTCCTCTGCGATCGGGCGCGGAACGCCGTGCGTGAGGAACCAGTCGGCGATCCGCTGCGGCCACTCCGGGTTCCCCCAGACCATCCGGGCCTGCGCGTAGTCGAGCGTGCCCTCGGACACCGGCGCTCCCGTCAGCTTGGCGACGTCGGCAGCCGCGCCGATGTGATCGGGATGGAAATGGGTGACGAGGATGCGCGCCACCTCGACCCCTTCGAGCTCCCGTGCCCACCATTCGGAGGCGTCTGGAAGGCCGATGCCCGTGTCGACGAGCGTCCAGCCGTCGTCGCCCGGCAGGAGGTACGCGTGCACGTGGCCCGGACGGGTCGGCAGCGGGCAGGTGATGCGGCGAATGCCGTTCGGAAGCTCCATCCAAAGCATCTAACACGTTCGCGCTCGACGCGAATGGGCACGGCCGAAAGCGCCCGGCAGCCGATCGACCGCAGCGGCGGCTAGTCCGGCAGCAACCCTGCCGGTAGCGCGTCAGCTGCTCGGGCGGGAATCGGGCGTAGGCGAGCTCGCCGTCCTGCGTCGCCTCGGGCGAGCAAGCGGTGTAGCGGGCGGCGGTCTCGTCTGCGCAGTAGAAGCCCCAGGCTGATACGCGCCGAGCTCGGATACGAACACCTGTTCTATACTGAGGGAGTGCAGATCGAGTACCGCGAGGAGCCGTGCCGGAGCGCCCTGAACCGCGTCAAGGGGATGCCGTTCGAGTGGTCGCTGAACCCGTACATGGGGTGCGCCCACCGCTGCACGTTCTGCTACGTCCGCGCCTTCGAGCTGCGCGCCGACCGGCCCG
>JBPCJB010000306.1:0-10890 GCA_051005735.1 Gaiellaceae bacterium
GCGCCCGACTCGAGCTCGCTGAGGAAGAGGACCTCGTCGATCAGCTCCCGGATCTGCTCCACCTCGCGGCGGGCCTGATCGACGAGATCCCGGATGTCCTCGCCCGGGAGCAGCGCGAGCTCGAGCAGCGAGAGCAGGCGGGCGAGCGGAGTCCTGAGCTCGTGCGAGACGGCCGCGGTGAAGCCCGAGCGGAGCTCTTCGTACGCGGCGGTGTCCCCGACGCGCGAGAGGTAGACGAGCCTCTCGTCGCGACCGCCGATGGAGTAGGGAACGACGAGCGCGTGGGCGCCGTCGAGCAGCTCGGCCGGGAGCTGCGCCCCCTCGCGAACGCCGTCCAGCGACTGGCGGGCACGCCGGCTGGAGGCGAGGACGGTGCCCTCCGCGTCGACGACGACGATGGCCTCCCGACTCTCCTCGAGCAGCACTCGTCCCCGTTCGGCGTCCCCCTCCATCCTCCGGTTGTAACAGAAGCGACTTCACCAGACCGTTACCGGACGGCAACCCTCCGAGAGCCAGCCGACGCTGCATGATTCACCTGATGGCGAAGGTTCTGATCATCGAGGACGACGACGTGATCGCCCAGGGAATGGCGCGGCATCTCGTGGTTGCCGGCTTCGACGCCGTCGGGGTCGCGAATGGCGAGACCGGCCTCGCGCGCCTGCGCTACGAGCGCCCGGACGTCTGCGTGCTCGATCTGATGCTCCCGGGCGTCGACGGCTGGAAGGTGATCGAGCAGGCCCGCGGTGAGGGGATCGGCACGCCGATCGTCGTCGTCAGCGCCCGTGGCACCGAGCATGATCGGGTGCACGCGCTCGAAATCGGCGCCGACGACTACCTCGTGAAACCGTTCTCGATGAAGGAGCTCGTTGCCCGAGTGGGCGCGGCCGCCCGGCGGGGCACCCGCGCGCAGGACTCGCGCCGCGGCGAGCAGATCGAGATCGAGGAGCTCCGGCTCGATCCGCGCAACGTCCAGGCCTATGTCGACGGCGCGAGCGCGGAGCTCACCCCGACCGAGTTCCGGCTGATCTACGCTCTGGCGGTCGACGAGGGCCGCGTGCTCACCCGCGACGAGCTTCTCCAGCGGGTCTGGGGCCGGCGCGCCTCGCACCGCGACCGCACCGTCGACGTCTTCGTCCGCAAGCTGCGCGAGAAGGTCGACCATCGCGCCCCCAGGCACACGTTCATTCAGACCCGCTACGGCGTCGGCTACAAGCTCGAAGCCGCGCCGAAGTAGGTCGCACCCACCCGTCCCTTTCGGCCGCGTCCAGGGGCTGGCCCCGGCCGTGGCCGCAGCGGACACGTCGTTCAAAGACAGGAGGTCAAGACGTATGCGCAGACGGCTTGCGGCTTCGCGCGACGGTGTGTTAGGCGCCCACGTAGAGGATCACGAGCGACCCGCTTGGGATGCTCGCACCGCCGCCCGGCGACTGCGAGATCACCCTGCCCGCTTGTGCCGCTGCGGCCTCGAGCTCGACGGCGAGCACCTCGAAGCCCGCGTCCTCGAGCTCTGACCGCGCCTCGTCGGCGTCCTCGCCGGTGACCGCCGGAACAGCCGTCGCGGCAGCCGGGTCGGCGCCGATCGAGACGTTGACCTGGACGGTCTGACCCCCACGGAGCTCGGTCCCCGCCGGCTGCGCCTGCGCGACGATCCGTCCCTGCGCCTCCCGAGACGGGACGTAGCGGACGGCTACCTTCAGTCCCTCTTCGCCGAAGCTGCGCGCGCCGGCGGCGAGCTCTTGGCCGACGACGTCCGGGACGGTGGCACGAGCCGGCGTCGGCGTCGGTGGCGGCTCGGTCGTCGTCGCCTGGGTCGTGGTGGTAGTCGTCGTTTGGGTCGTGGCGGGCGGCGGCGCGGTCGTCGTGGAGCCCGTCGCGTCGGGCGCCTGCGCGACGTTCAGCCGCACCGCGCTTCCGGCGTTGACCGACGTCCCCGCCGCAGGATTCTGCGCGATCACGGTTCCGGCCGCCTCGTCCGACGGAACGGAGACGACGTTCGCCTCGAGCCCCGCGTCCCGCAGGGTGGCTGTCGCCTCCGACGAGGTCGTGCCGACCACATCCGGGACGTCGACCGGCCGGCGGCCCTTCGAGACCGTCAACGCCACGGTCGAGCCCTCCTTCAGATTCCCACCGGCGGCCGGCTCCTGCCGGATCACAGTGCCGTCGGGCTCGTCCGAGAAGGCCTCCATCACCTCTGTCTCGAAGCCCGCCGTCTCGATCGCGTCGACCGCCTCGTCCTGCTGCTGGCCCACCACGTCGGGAACGGTCTCGCGCGCCGGCCCGCTCGAGATGGTGAGCAGCACCGTCTCGCCCTCTTCGAGCTCGGTGCCGGCGTCGGGGCTCTGGTCGAGCACGATCCCGCGCGGCCGGTCGCTCTCCTGCTGCTCCGAGCGGGACTCAAACCCGGCGTCCTCGATCTGAGCCTGCGCGGCGTCCTCGGGCTGGCCGACGACGGCCGGCACGGGGCTCTCGTCCTCCTGTGAGAAGTACCAGTAGGCACCGAGACCACCGAGCACGAGGAGCAAGAACGCGAGCAGGTAGGGCCAGATCAGGGGCGGGCGCCGAACAGGAACGACCTCGCGCTCCTCGACGACGGTCTCACGCTCGACCGCCGTCGCCCCCACGTCGCGCCTGACGACGGTCTCCTCTCCCCACTCGTCGCGGACGACCGTCTCGTCGTCGTCGGGGTCGGGCTCACGCCCAGAGGGATCCTGCGGTGGCGGAGTCGACATTCGCGGACAATCTTTCGCGTGCGGATCGGTTTCCCTCCTCGGCGGGTCGGCTCCGCAACCGCCATCATTCCCGCGTGGGACCGGCACTCCTCTTCGGCGCCATCGGAGGTCCGTTCGTAGCGCTTGCGAGCGTCGCGGGCTTCCTGCTCTCCTCCGTCGTGGCGCTCGAATGACGCGGCCCGCGTCCTACCGCACACCGGACGAGTGCTTCGACGATCTCCCGGGCTACCCGTTTGCGCCGAACTACGTCGAGCAGGACGGGCTGCGACTGCACTATCTCGACGAGGGATCCGGGCCGCCGGTGCTCCTCCTCCACGGAGAGCCCACCTGGTCGTACCTCTACCGGAAGGTGATCCCGCAGCTGACTCCCACTGCCCGCGCGCTCGCGCCCGACTACCTCGGCTTCGGCCGCTCCGACAAGCCGCTCCGACTCGAGGACTACTCCTACGACCGCCATACGGACTCGATCCGTCGCCTCGTCGAAGAGCTCGACCTACGCGACCTGACGATTGTCGTCCAGGACTGGGGCGGGCCAATCGGCCTGCGGCTCGCGGTCGAGCAGCCCGAGCGCGTCGCCAGGCTCGTGATCATGAACACCGGGATCGGAGCCGGTCGGCCGCCTTCGGACGAGTGGCTCCGCTTCCGGGCCTTCGTCCGTCGGCACGGCGCCGAGCTCGTCCCCGGCCGGCTCGTCCGCATCTCCTGCGTCCAGCCCCTCGACGACGCGATCGAGGAGGCCTACAGCGCCCCGTGGCCTGTACCGGAGTCGAAGGCCGGCGTGCTCGCATTCCCGGAGCAGGTGCCGACCGAGCCCGAGCACCCCAACACGACGCCGCTCCTCGCCGTCCGCGAGGGGCTCGGCCGCTGGGAGAAGCCGGCGCTCGTCCTCTTCTCCGACTCGGATCCGATCTTCTCGCCGCGCGTCGCCGAGCGAATCGCCGCCCACGTTCCCGGCGCGCTCGAGCCGGAGATCGTTGCGGGCGCCGGCCATTTCCTCCAAGAGGACAAGGGCGAGGAGATCGGCGCGCGGATCGCGCGGTTCATCGCTACGGAACGCTGACGGAGGTGGTGTCCGGGGCGCGCTCGGGCGACTCGACCTCCACATGCGGCAGCCACTCGAGCCACCTCGGCAGGTACCAGTTGCGCTCGCCGAGGAGCTCCATCGCGGCCGGGACGAGCACGGAGCGGATCAGGGTCGCGTCGAGCAGGAGCGCGACGGCGACGCCGAAGCCCATCTGCTGGAACATCACGAGCTCACCGGTCGCAAAGCCGACGAAGACGACGATGATGATCAGCGCCGCGCCCGTGATCAACCGCGCGGTCGTCCGCACCCCGAACGCGACCGCCTCGCTCGAGTCGCCCGTTTGCGTGAAGCGCTCGCGGATCCGGCTGAGCAGGAAGACGTGGTAGTCCATCGAGAGCCCGAAGAGGACCGAGAAGAGGAAGAGCGGCAGCCACGCCTCGATCGCGTCGACCTTGGGTAGTCCGAGGAGCTCGTTGCCGACGCCCTTCTGGAAGACGAGCACGATCAGGCCGTAGGCGGCGCCGACGGAGAGCAGGTTGAGCACGATCGCCTTCGCCGCCACGACGATCGAGCGGAACGCGAGCGTGAGCAGGACGAAGCTGAAGCCGAGCACGAACAGGAAGACGATCGGCAGCCAGCGCTCCATCAGCTCGCGGTAGTCGACGATCTCAGCCGTCTCGCCGGTGACGTACGTGGTCACCCCGCTGCCGCCGACCGTGGCGGGCACGACCTCGTGCCGCAGCCGCTCGATCGCCAGGACGGCCGCCTCGTCGCGGCTGTCGCCGACCACGAGCGCCTCGACGACCGCGAGATCGCGATCGGGAGAGACCGTGAGCTCGGGTGAGCGGAATCCGGGATCGCTCGCGAGCGCGTCGCGCAAGTCGTCGATTCCCCGGCGGAGCGGCGGCGCCGCCACGCCTCCCACGACGACGACCTGCGCGGAATCGAGCGTGCCGACTCCGAGCTCGCGCTCGAGCGCGTTGAAGCCGTCCTTGGAGGCGTAGCCGTCGGGAATCGTGCGGACTCCGGCCGATCCCGTACGCAGGTCGAGCGCAGGGAGCGCGAGCGCGATCAGAAGCGCGGACGAGACGACGAGGCTGACGAGCGGCCGACGCTGCACGCGCGAGACGACCCAGCCCCAGAAACGGCCCTCGCTCGAGGCGCCGCGCCCGAGGAACGGCAGCCGCAGCGCATCCACCCTGTCGCCGAGCAGCGAGAGGACGGCCGGCAGCAGCGTCGTCGCGGCGGCGACCGCCGTGAAGCCAACGAGGATCGCGCCTGCAGCGAGGCTGCGCAGGATCGTGTCGGGCACCAGCAGCATCCCGGTGAGAGCGATCACGAACGCCGAGCCGCTGAAGAGAACGGCGCGGCTCGCGCTGCGCGCCGTCGCCGCGATCGCCTCGACCTTCTCCAGCCCGCGCGCCCGCTCTTCGCGGAAGCGGGAGACGATGAAGAGGGCGTAGTCGACCCCGAGCGCGAGTCCCATCCCCGAGAGCATGTTGACCACGAAGAACGAGACGTCCCAGACCTGGCCCACGATCGCGACCAGGGCGAGCGCGAAGACGATTGAGACGATCGCCAGCAAGAGCGGGACAAGCGAGGCGACGACGGCGCCGAACACGAGCAGCAGCACGATCAGCGCCGCCGGAAGCCCGAAGAAGAGCTCTCCCTCCTTCAGATCCTTGTTCGAGAGCTCGAGGAAGTCGTGGTCGGCCGTGTACTCGCCGGTGATCGAGACCTCGTACGGCCCGCGGTCCGCCAGCCGGACGACCTCGAGCACGTCCTCGATCCCGTCCTCGGCATCGTCGCCCATCCCGATTGCGATCACGGTCGAGTCCCGGTCGGGCGAGACGAGGCTCTCGTCGCCCGAGTCGTAGTAGGTGGCGACGCTGCGGGTCTTCCCCGTCTGCTCGAGCGCGGCCGCCACGAGCTCGACCTCCTGGCGCACGCCCGGATCCGAGGTGACGTCCACCCCGGGCGCGCTGAAGAGCACGACCTCGTTGACGGAATCGTCCGAGCGCGGCAGCCGCTCGAAGATCGCGTCGTAGCCTTGCTGGGACTCGGGATCGTTCGTTACCGTGGCGTCCGTCGTGAGCGCCGATGGGAGAAGGAGCGCGATCGCGCCGACTGAGACGACGATGATCCCACCCCAGATCGCGAGCATCCGCTTCGGGTGCAACGCCGCATGCCGGGCCAGGCGTTCGGTCATGGGCTTCGAGGCTAGCTCCCGGCCAGGGGGAGACGCAAGGGGGTCCAACTGGTAAACTCGTAACCAGGCTAATGGTTAGCGACGTTATCTTCGATCCTCTCGCCGTGGCGAACGAGCTCCGGCCCGTGCTGCTGCGGCTCGGCCGCGAGCTGCGCAAGGAGACGGAAGGCCTCGGCGTCACAAGCCGGCAGGTGACCCTCCTCTGGCTGATCCGCCACCGCCCGGGCCTGAGCCTGCGCGAGCTCGCTGCAGAGGAACGGATCTCCGCGCCCGCGCTCTCGGGTCACGTCGACCGGCTGGAGAAGGCGGGCCTGATCGAGCGAACGCGAGACGGCGCCGACCGGCGCCGCGTCGGCCTCACCCTCACCGAGGAGGGCGCGCGCCTGCTCAGGCGCGTGCGTGCGCGCCGTACCTCCTGGCTCGCCGATCGCCTGAAGGGGCTCGAGCCGGCCGAGCTCGAAGCGATCGAGGCCGCGCTCGTGCCGTTGGGGCGGCTCCTGTGAGCGCAGCCCTGCTCGCGCTGAACGCCCGCACCTTTGCCAGCCTCAAGCGGCACCGGAACTACCGCCTCTTCTTCACGGGCCAGCTCGTCTCGGTGATCGGAACGTGGATGCAGAACATCGCGCTCGCGTGGCTCGTGATCGAGCTGACCTCGTCGCCGCTCGCCGTGGGGATCCTCGCCTTCTGCCGCTTCGTTCCGTTCACGCTCTTCGGGCTCTTCGCCGGCGCCGTGGCCGACCGGATCGAGAACCGCAAGCTCGTGATCGCGACGCAGCTCTTCTCGATGGCGATCTCGGCCGTTCTCACCGTCGTCGTCCTCATGGGCTCCGCGACACTCTGGCTCGTCTACGTGCTCGCCGCGCTCGGCGGCTGCGCCCTCGTCTTCGACGCTCCCGGGCGGCACGCGCTGACCTTCCAGCTCGTCGGCCGGGACGAGCTGCCGAACGCCGTCGCCCTGAACGCGAGCCTCTTCAACGCCTCTCGCGTGGTCGGCCCCTCGCTCGCCGGAGTGCTGATCGCCGCCTTCGGCGTCGGCGTCTGCTTCGCGATCAACACCGCGAGCTTCCTCGCCGTTCTCGCGTCCCTCCTCCTGATGCGCAAGGAGGAGCTCGTGCCGGTGGCGCGCGACGCCGAGCCGCCGTCGTTTCTGCGCTCGATCGGGGAAGGGCTTCGCTACGCGCGCCGCACTCCGCACGTGCGCCTGATCCTCGCGATCGTCACCGTCGTCAGCACCGTCGGCTTCAACTTCCACGTGATCCTGCCGCTCCTCGCCTCCGAGACGCTGGAGACGGGGCCTGAGGTCTTCGGCGTCCTCTCGGCCTTCTTCGGGGGCGGCGCCCTCGTCGGAGCGTTGCTGACCGCCGCGCTCGGCAGGGCGAGCTGGAAGGTGCTCGTGGCGGGCACCGGCGGCTTCAGCGTCTCGCTGCTCGCGATCGCTCCGTTCACGGCCGTCTGGGCCTGCGCGCTCCTGCTCTTCGTGGCCGGCGCGTGCTTCACGCTCTGGACCTCGAATGCGAACTCGATCCTCCAGCTCGGGGCCCCCGACCACCTGCGCGGCAGGGTCGTCAGCCTCTACCTCTGGGCCTTCGCCGGGCTCGCGCCGGTCGGCGGCCTGCTCGCGGGCTTCCTGACGGATCTCGGCGGCACCCCGCTCGCGTTTCTCGTCTCGGGCGGGACCGGGCTCCTGATGACACTGATCGCCGGCCGCGAGCTGCGGGCGCGACGCGACGCGGCGAGGGCGGTTTTACACCGCCCAAACATCGAGGGCACGACGCCCTGACGATCGGGCGCGACAATGCGCCAATGGCGACGAAGCGCTCGAAGGCTCTGTGGGTCGTGGCTGCGCTGCTCGCGGTGAACGCGGTGCTGCTCGCCGCGCAGCCGGGCTTCGCGCTCTCAAAGACGCTGCCGAACGGGCTCGCGAGCTATCTCTTCGGCCCGAATCTCGTGCGCGCAGAGGTGCTCGTCAAGGACGGTGGAGAGCTGCACGACTACCGAATCGACCGCGGCGTGATCCGCGACAAAGCACCCGGCTCGCTGACCCTCCGCGAGCGGGACGCCTCGATCGTGACGATCGCCGTCGCTCCGGGCGCCGCGATCTCGATCCGCGGCCGACCCGCTTCCTTCTCCGCCCTGCGCCGCGGGATGGTCGCGACCGTGATCCGGGATGGCGACGGCCCGGCCGGCGAGGTTCGCGCCGTCGGCCGATGAGCGCCGGCGGATCCGGTCCGCAGCTCCTACTTGTCGAGGACGAGGAGTCGATCGGCTCGCTCGTCAGCGCGTATCTCGAGCAGAGCGGTTACCGGATCACGTGGGTTCGCTCGGGCGAGGAGGCGCTGCTCGACCTGGAGCGGGTGCGGCCGCGGCTCGTGATCCTCGACGTCGGTCTGCCGGGCCAGGACGGCTTCGACGTCTGCCGCGGGATCCGCTCCCGCTCGCAGGTCCCGATCGTGATGCTGACCGCGCGCGACGAGGAGGTCGACCGGGTGGCGGGGCTCGAGGTCGGCGCCGACGACTACGTGACGAAGCCGTTCTCGCCGCGCGAGCTCGCAGCGCGTGTGAAGGCGGTTCTGAGGCGCAGCGATCCCGTTCCCCGCGCGGCGCAGCTCGAGCTTGGCGACATCGCCCTCGACGCCGAGGCTCGCGAGGTCTCCGTCGCCGGCGAGCCCGTCGAGCTGACGAGCAAGGAGTTCGACCTGCTCGCCTACCTCCTCGACAACGTCGGGATCGTGGTGTCGCGCGATCTGCTGCTCGATCGCGTCTGGGGGATGAGCTACGCGGGCGGCACGCGCACGGTTGACGTCCACGTCGCGCAGCTCCGTCGCAAGCTCGGTCGGCCGAACGCGATCCGCACGTTCCGAGGAGCGGGCTACAAGGCCGTCAGGCCGTGAGCCTGAGCTCGCTCCGGGCGCGGCTCTTCGCGGCGATCGGCCTCGTTGCCCTGCTCTCGCTCGTGCTCGCGCTCGCGATCGGCGCGATCCTCACCCGGAGAGCCGTCGAGCGCAACACGCTGCGCGACGTCTCGGCGCAGTTCGACCTGCTCGTGGAGCGCGAGCGCGAGGCAGTCCTCCCCTTCGGACGTCTGCGCTCGCTGCAGGAGTTCCTCGAGCGCCAGGACGAGCGCGTCGTCCAGGTTCCGCTCGACGGCTCCTCCCCGCTCCTACGGCCGGAGCGCGCGGCGCAACTCCGGCGCGGCGCGCGGCTCGACGGGACGCTCGAGCAGGACGGGACGCGCTACCTCTACGCTGCGCGACTCGTTCGTGGCAAGGGGTTCGTGCTCCTGCGGCCGGCCAGCTCGACGAACTCGGCCTGGCGGCCGCACGTCGAGGGCCTGATCTTCGCGGCAGTTGTGACCGCGCTGCTCGCGGCGCTGATCGCGTTCCTGCTGGCGCGGGCCATCGCGCGCCCCGTCCGACGCGTGGCCGAGGCGACCCGAGGGCTCTCAGACTCCTCCGTGCCGCCGCCGCTTGTCCCGGTGGAGGGGCCGCGCGAGCTGGCCCTCCTGGCGGAGAGCTTCAACGACGTCGCCGTTCAGCTCGCGAAGGCGCGGGAGGCCGAGCGCGCCTTCCTGCTCTCGGTCAGCCACGAGTTGAAGACCCCGCTCACCGCGATTCGGGGCTATGCCGAGGGGCTGCGCGAGGGCGTATTGCCGGCGGAGGAAGCAGCCACGACGATCGTCCGCGAGTCGCGCCGGCTCGAGCGACTCGTCGGCGACGTGCTCGACCTCGCCCGGATGCGGAAAGCCGAGTTCAGCGTCCGCCGCGAGTGGATCGACCTGCGCGCGATCGCCTACGACGCGTTGCGCCGTTACGAGAGCCAGGCGCGCGAGTTCGGGGTGACGCTCGAGGCCGGCGGCGCCGAGGAGGCCGCGGCGCTCGGGGACGGCGACCGGACGCTCCAGATCGTCTCGAACCTCGTCGAGAACGCGCTTCGGCTGACGCCGGCCGGCGGCTCGGTGCAGATCCAGGCGAGCCCGGGCGAGCTGCGCGTCGAGGACACCGGCCCCGGGCTGCGGCCCGAGGAGCTCGAGCGGGCGTTCGAGCGCTTCTATCTCTACTCGCGGTACGGACGGGAACGACCGGTCGGCACCGGGCTCGGCCTCGCGATCGTGAAGGAGCTCGCCGAAGGCATGGGCGGCTCGGTCGAGGCGACGAGCTCACCGGGGCGGCTGACGGTCTTCACCGTCCGGCTACCGCTCGCCGCGCCGGGCGAGATCGCGCTCACCGACTCCGAGCTCACGCGCGCCTGAGGTTTTACGGGCGTTTTACGTGCGGCGAACGGCCGGCTGACAGGGACCGGGAAGGATCGCCCTGTCAGCTCGACCAACGGAGGGACTCGAATGAAGAGCATCAGGGGAATCGTCGGAGCGCTCGCCGCGCTCGCGCTGCTCGTCGTGACCGGCGCGGCGCTGGCGCACAACGTGAACGTGATCAAGGGCACGAACGGCAACGACACGCTCACGGGCACGTCCGAGCGCGACCGGATCGTCGCGCTCGCCGGTGACGACACCGTCAACGCCGGCGACGGCAACGACCGGATTCACGGCGGACCCGGCAACGACACCGTGAACGGCGACGACGGCAAGGATCACATCGTCGGCGGCGCCGGCGACGACACGCTGAACGGCGGCAACGGCGAAGACGTCATCCGCGGCCGGTCTGGCAACGACACGATCGACGGCGGCGACGGCGAGGACGTGATCTGGGCCGGCCGCGGCGCCGACGTCGTCAGCGGCGGCGACGGCGACGACCGGATCCATGTGCTCGCCAACGACGACGACCGCGACCAGATCGACTGCGGCTCCGGCAATGACACCGTCTGGCTGAACAGCAAGGAGAACGACACGCACCGCAACTGCGAGATCGTGAAGACCGTCACGATCACGACGGACGGCGGGGACGACTAGCTCGATGCTCTGCGGCCGGAGG
>JBPCJB010000307.1:0-7969 GCA_051005735.1 Gaiellaceae bacterium
GCAAGAGCTTCCTCGGCCAGAAGCAGTTCTCGCTCGAGGGGCTCGACTCGATGATGCCGATGCTCGACGAGGCGATCGAGCTGGCGGCGTCGATGGGCGCTCACGAGATCGTGATCGGGATGGCCCATCGTGGCCGCCTCAACGTGCTCGCCCATACGACCGGGCATCCCTACGGCTCGATCCTGCGCGAGTTCGAGGGCGAGCGGACGATCGAGGCGGTCGTGGTGGACGAGGAGGGCGGCACCGGCGACGTCAAGTACCACCTCCCCGCGACCGGCACGCGAGCGACCGAGAACGGCGAGGTCACGATCACGCTTGCTCCGAACCCGAGTCACCTCGAGGCCGTCAACCCGGTGATCGAAGGGCGGGCGCGCGCCGAGCAGACCGACCGGTCGAGCGGCGCAGGGATTCACGATCCGTCCGTGGCGCTCCCGATCCTGATCCACGGTGACGCCTCGTTCGCCGGTCAGGGAGTCGTGGCGGAGACGCTCAATCTCTCCAACCTGGACGGCTACACGACGGGCGGGACGCTCCACATCATCTCGAACAACCAGGTCGGCTTCACCACGGATCCCCAGGAAGGGCGCTCGACCCGGTACTCCAGCGACCTCGCCAAGGGCTTCGACATCCCGATCGTGCACGTCAACGCCGACGACCCCGAGGCCGCCGTCGCGGCGACACGGCTCGCGCTCGCCTACCGGCAGGAGTTCGGTCACGACTTCGTCATCGACCTCGTCGGCTACCGGCGCTTCGGTCATCAGGAGCAGGACGAGGCGGCCTACACGCAACCACTCATGGTGGCGCAGATCGCCGGCCACCCGACCGCGCGGGAGCAGTACGCCGAGCGGCTCGTCGCCGACGGCGTCGTCTCGAAGGCGGAGGCGGACGCCGTCTTCGAGGAGACGCAGGCCGAGCTGCGCGCCGCCCACGAGGAGCTGCACGCGTCGATCGCGCAGCCGCAGCCGGCAAAGGACGGCTCGATTCCCGCCGACACGGGCGAGGTCGTCGTCACCGCTCTGTCCGGCGAGCGGCTGGAGACGTTGAACGAGCAGCTCCTCGAAGTACCGGACGACTTCGAGGTGCATCCGAAGCTCCTGAAGCAGCTCGAACGCCGGCGCACGGGGCTCGCGGACAACGGGATCGATTGGGGGCACGCGGAGGCGCTCGCGTTCGGGAGCCTGCTCGTCGACGGGATCCCGATTCGACTCTCCGGCCAGGACACCGAGCGCGGCACCTTCGCGCACCGGCATGCCGTCCTCCACGATCCGCGCAGTGGGGAGCTGCACGTGCCGCTGCAACACCTGACGGAGTCCGGGGCGTCATTCGAGATCTACAACTCGCCGCTCTCCGAGTACGCGTGCCTCGGCTTCGAGTACGGCTACTCGGTTGCCGCGCCCGACTCGCTCGTGCTCTGGGAGGCCCAGTTCGGTGACTTCGTCAACGGCGCCCAGATCGTGATCGACCAGTTCCTCGTCGCCGGCCTCTCGAAATGGCAGCAGAGCTCGCGGCTGACGCTACTCCTCCCGCACGGCTACGAGGGCAACGGGCCCGAGCACTCATCGGCGAAGCTCGAGCGCTTCCTCCAGCTTGCCGCGCAGGAGAACATCCGCGTCGCCAACTGCACCACGGCCGCCCAGTACTTCCACCTCCTGCGGCGGCAGGCGCTCGACGCGACACCCCGGCCGCTGGTCGTGATGACCCCGAAGGGCCTACTCCGGTTGAAGCAGGCCGGCTCGGCGCTTGCCGAGCTCGCCGGCGGCAGTTTCGAGCCGGTGCTCGACGATCCTTCGACGACGGATCGGGCCGAGATCCGGCGGCTCGTGCTCTGCTCGGGGAAGGTCTACTACGACCTCGTCGGGCACGAGCAGCGCGAGCGTTCGCCCGGCGTCGCGGTCGCCCGGATCGAACAGCTCTATCCCTTCCCGGTCGAGGCGACGGCTGCGCTCACAGCGTCGTACCCGAGCCTCGAGGAGCTCGTCTGGGCTCAGGAGGAGCCGCAGAACATGGGCGCCTGGCGCTCGATCCGCCATCGGCTCGAGGCCGCCGCGCCGACGGGAGTGCCGGTGCGCTTCGTCGGCCGGCCCTGGCGGGCGAGCCCGAGCGAGGGCTATCCGACCGCGCACCTAGTCGAGCAGGACCGGATCGCGCGCGAAGCGTTGTCCTAGCGCTGTCCTAGCGGGGTCGGCGGCCGCGAGCGAGCAACGCCGAGGCGATCTTCGGCCCGTGCGTACGCGTCGCCTGGAGCACGCGCTTGCGCTGCTTCGGCGGCAGGCGCCGCCAGAGCTCGAACGCGGTGATCGCGACGCCGATCGGATTGGTGGGGCGCACTCGGGCCACGCCCTCATCTTCGCACACGGACGGCGCGGACGAGCGGGCCGCTCGCTCTCATGGTTCGACTCGTCCGTGCCGACACTCTTCCAGGGGCAGATCGGCATCGGGATGGGAAACTGAAGGGCAAGGATGGGAAGCTTCAAGCTCAAGCTCGTCGCCGCACTGATCACACTCGCGCTCCTGCCGCTCGCGGCGGCGTACTGGAGCGTCAGCGGGATCGCGACGCGCAGCGTCACGAGCAGGGTCGACGCTCGGCTGGAAGCAGGCTTGCGCGCGGCGCTCGCGGCCTACGAGGACGAGCGTCGCGCGGTCGAGACGACGGCCGAGCTCCTCGCGCGCGATCGAGATTTCCAGGTCGCCCTCGCGCGACGCGATCGGCCTGCCCTGCTCGACTTCCTCCGGCGCGCTCCCGCGCTCAGAATCGAGGCGACGGATGGTTTTCGAGTCGGTCGCGTTCCACCCCTCGCGGCCGAGACCACCGTCTCGTTGGTCGGGCCGGGGATGCGGTCGGCCACGATCATCGCTTCGGTTCCGCTCGACTCCGGTCTCGTCAGGCGGCTGGCTGCCCGGTCGGGGCTCGGCGTCGGCGACCAGCTCGCCACCTTCGTCCGCGGCCGGGTCGGCGCCTCCTCGCGAGGCGATCTCGCCGGCGAGGTGGCTCCGAGCAAGGGGCGGGTCGAGACCCTCGCGATCGGCAGCGGCGCCTACCGGACGGTGAGCGTGGCGCTGGTGCGGCAACCGCCGGTCCTGCTCGCCTCGCTCACGCCGATCTCGACGATCGCCGCCGAGCAGCGGACCGAGCGAACCAAGCTCGTCGCTGGGCTGCTCGCCTCGTTGCTCCTGATCGGGATGGTGGCCTACATCGCCGGTCGTTCGATCGTCGGCTCGCTCGGTCGGCTCGCTGCGGCTGCGAACTCGATCGCCGCTGGTCGGTTGCACGAGCGTGTTCCTGTGCGCGGCCGTGATGAGTTCGCTGCCGTCGGTCGGGCCTTCAATCAGATGGCCGCCCAGCTCGAGGCGCGGCTGGCCGATCTGGAGGACGAGCGGCAGCGTCTGCGCGACGCGAACGCCCGCTTCGGCGACGCGCTCGCGGCGACGCTCGACCCTGACCAGCTCAGGCGCGTGATTGTCCAGAACGCGGTCGAGGCAACGGGGGCTCGCGGCGGCCTGCTGCGTGAGGGCGACGGCTCGGTGGTCGCCGTCGGCGACATGGATGCCGGGCCTCGCCGCCTGGAGCTCGAGCTGACGACGGGACGGCGAAGCTTCGGCATGCTCGTCCTGCTCGGAAGCGAGTTCGACACCGAGGCGACGATCACGGCCGCGTCGCTCGCCGGGCAGGCCGTGATCGCGCTCGACAACGCGCGAATGCACCGGATTGTCGAGCGTCAGGCGCTCGTCGACGAGCTGACCGGGCTAGCCAACCGACGACAGGGCGACGAGGCGCTCGCGACCGAGCTTGCGCGGGGTGGACGGCTCGGAGGCCCGGTCGGGTTGATCCTCGCCGACCTCGACGACTTCAAGGCGGTCAACGATGCCTATGGTCATCCCACGGGCGATGCCGTCCTGCGGGAGTCCGCAGACGCGTTGCGCGGAACCGTCCGTGAGATCGACCTGGCCGTGCGCTGGGGAGGTGAGGAGTTCGGCGTCATCCTCCCCGGTACGGATGTCGAGGGTGCGACGGAGGTCGCCGAGCGCGTCCGCGCTGCTCTCGCCGAGCGCTCCGTCATCGCGGTCGATGGATCGTCGATCCGAGTGACCGCGAGCTTCGGCGTCGCCGCCTCCGCGCCTGGAATCACCGCCGAGGCGCTCATCGACGCTGCCGACGATGCCCTCTACGGCGCGAAGCGGGCCGGCAAGGATCGGGTCCATTCCGAGCCGCGGCCGGTCGCGCCCGCCTGATCGGAGGCTCCGATCAGGCACCGGGAGCAGGAGATTCCTCTGGGGGGTGCGCTACACTCCGGCCTTTGCACCGCCGCTCCGCCCCCGACCACGGAGAACCCTATGCCCGTCGAGACACCGTCGCTCTTCGCCCGTGTGATCCAGGATCATCTCGAGCTGAAACGCCGCAACGCCGAGCTCGAGCACGACATGCCGATCGACCGCTACGCCGCCGACGACCCGTTCGACAACCATCCCCTCTTCAAGACCGAGGAGCAGGCGCGACTCGAGGAGACGATGGACGGCGAGCCCGCCGTCCAGCTCGACTCCGTTCCGCTGGCCTGGTCCGGCGAGCAATCCGCCGAGGACGTCGTCTCGACCGCCGAGCCGGAATCGGCCGAGGACACCGGCCTCTGGTCGAAGACCCGCGATTTCGACTGGGGCGACTAGCCTCCCGCTGCGCGCGCTCCTGGTCTCTGGCTCGTAGCGCTTCCGCGACGGCTCTGAGGTCGTCGACGAAGAGCTCGCGCTCGCGTTGACGCGCCGCCTCGTCCGGCGCCCGCAGGATCGACGAGGGATGCACGGTCGCAAGCACGAGCGGCGCGAGCTCAGCATCGAGTAGCCGGCCGCGCTCGCGCGTGACCCGGAACTGGCGGCCGAGCAGCGCCTGAGCGGCCGTCGCGCCGAAGCAGACGAGCGCGGTCGGTCGGACGACTGCCAGCTCGGCGTCGAGCCACGGCCGGCACGCGCCTACCTCGCTCCAGCTCGGCTTCTGATGGATCCGCCGCTTCCCTCGGGCTTCCCACTTGAAGTGCTTGACGACGTTCGTCACATAGGTCGTGGCGCGGTCGATCCCCGCCTCGAGCAGCGCCTCGTCCAGGAGCCGTCCTGCGGGGCCGACGACCGGCCGGCCCTCGAGATCCTCGCGATCGCCGGGCTGCTCGCCGACGAGCATCAGCTCCGAGCGCTTCAGACCCTCGCCGAACACGGTCTGCGCCCCCGTCAGGTGGAGAGGGCACGCCGTGCAGCTTGCGGCGGCGTCGCGGAGCGCGGTCAGAGTCGGAGGAAGGCGGCGGCGGAGTCGAGGCTCGACATGCCGTGCCGATACCCGGCCGGGCATTCGTTACGCGGCCGGGGTCAGCCCGTCGGCGTGGAGGCTCCTCGCGAGCCGCCGGAAGGCCCCGTCCTGCGCGAGCAGGTCGAGCTCGGTCCCGCGCTGGACGATCCGGCCGTGCTCGACGACGAGGATCTCGTCCGCCCGACGGACTGTGGCGAGCCGGTGCGCGATGATGATCGAGGTGCGGCCACTGAGCAGCCGGTCGAAGGCGCGCTCGATCAGGATCTCGCTCGGGCGGTCGATGTTCGAGGTTGCCTCGTCGAGGATCAAGATCCGGGGGTCGGCGAGAAGCGCCCGCGCGATCGAGATCAGTTGGCGCTCGCCGGCGGAGAGGCCGGCCCCGCCCTCTCGGACGACGTGGTCGAGGCCTTGCTCGAAGCGCGCCGCAACGCGGTCGACGCCGATCGCAGCCGCCGCGGCGTAGACCTCCTCGGCGGACGCGTCCGGCTTGGCGAAGCGGATGTTGTCCGCGATCGTGCCGCTGAAGAGGAATGGATCCTGGAGCACGACCCCGAGCTGGCGGCGGTAGCTCCGCAGCTCGACCTCGCGCAGGTCGGTGCCATCCACGCGCACGGCGCCCGAAAGCGGGTCGTAGAAGCGCGCGATCAGCTTCGCCATCGTCGACTTGCCGCCGCCCGACTCGCCGACGAGCGCGATGCAGCCGCCCGCGGGCACTGCGATCTCGATCCCGTGCAGGACCGGCTCGGCGCCGTAGGCGAACGTGATCCGATCGAGCTCGAGCCTGCCGTCGATCCGGCCGAGCGGCCGCGCCTCGGGCGAATCGGCGGTGTCGATCTCCGCGTCGAGGACCGAGCTGATCTTGTCCATCGCCGCATTTGCCGCCTGCACCTGGCCATAGAGCTCCGAGAGCTCCTGCAGCGGCTGGAAGACGAGCGCGAGCAGCCCGACCGCGGCGACTACCGTGCCGATCTCCATCGTCCCCGCATCGATGAAGTAGGCGCCCGCCCAGAGGACGGCGCCCGTCGCGACGACGCCGAGCAGCTCGATCGCCGGGAAGAAGATGGACGAGAGCTTCTGCGCGACGACGTTCGCCCGGCGGTTCGCCTCGTTCATCCCGTCGAACTCGGCCTGGAAGGCGCGCTCCCGGTTGAACGCCTGGATCACGGCCATTCCCGAGACGGACTCGGCGAGCTGGGCCGTGACGGTCGCGATTCTCGTGCGCACGTCGGTGAACGCGACGTGCGAGCGGCGCTGGAACCAGCGGGTGACGAAGATCCCTGGTGGCAGCACGCACAGCGCGACGAGCCCGAGCCGCCAGTCGAGGAGGAAGAGCCCACCGATCGCAGCCAGCAGCGTCAGCGTGTTGACGACGAGCGTCGTCAGGCCCTGGTTCAGGACGTCGGAGAGCGCGTCGACGTCGCTCGTCAGCCGGGCGATGATCCAGCCCGCCTTCTGCTGGGAGAAGTAGCGGAGAGAGAGGGAGGTCAGATGGTCGAAGAGATCGCGGCGCAACTCGAGTACGACTCGCTGGCCGACGCCCGCGAGGCTGAGCCAGGTGGCCGTGCCGAGGATCCACGCGGCCGCATTGACCCCGATGTAGGCGAGCACGACGAGGAGGAGCCGGCCTTCGTCGTCGCCGCGGATCCCGTTGTCGATCGCGTCACCGACGAGATGCCAGCCGATCACCGGGGCGGCCGCCGAGAGCGCCGCGAGCACGCCGATCCACGCGAGCCGGGCTCGCTTGTCGCCGGCGTAGGGGAAGAGCCGCGAGAGGCCCGTGTGTCGCCTAGGCGGCAAGGGCCTCGTCTCCGAAGAGCGCGGTGAACGGCCCGCCGGCGGCGAGCAGCGCCTGCGGCGTTCCCTCCTCGACGATCTGGCCGCCTGCCAGCACGACCGCGCGGTCCGCGACTCCGATCGTCGAGAGCCGCTGGGTGGCGACGAGCACCGTCCGGCCTGCGACGGCGGGGCGCAGGTTATCGACGAGCAGCCGCTCGGTCTGCGTGTCGACCGCCGACATCGGATCGTCGAGGACGAGCACGCGAGCCCCGGCGAGGAGGGCGCGGGCGAGCGCCACCCGTTGGCGCTGGCCGCCGGAGAGATTGACGCCGCGCTCGCCGATCAGCGTGTCGTAGCCCTGCGGGAGGTCATCCACGAACGCCGAGACACCTGCGGCCTCGCAAGCGGCGAGCACCTCGTCCCAGTCGGCGTCGGGGCGTGCGGACAGCAGGTTCTCGCGCAGGAGCACGGAGAAGAGCACCGGTTTCTGGGTGACGATCGCGACCGCGCTGCGCAACTCCGTCAGATCGGCGTCGCGCGTGTCGATCCCACCCACGAGCAGGCGTCCGGCGGTCGGGTCGTAGAATCGAGGCAGCAGGTTGAGGAGCGTCGTCTTGCCGGCGCCGGTTGCGCCGCAGACGGCAAGGATCTCCCCCGGCTGGACGCCTAGGTCGACGCCGCGAAGCACCTCGGAGCCGGTGCCGTAGGAGAAGCGAACGTCCTCGAAGCACACAGGCAGCGGCCCGTCGGGCAGCCGCAGCGGCTGCGCGACCTGCGGCAGCGGCTCGATCGCCTCCAGCCACGCGAAGCTCCGCCCGGCCGACGCGACGGCCCGTTGGCCGAGGTTGATGATCCAGCCGAGCGCCTCGAGGGGCCACACGAGCTGGAGCAGCAGGGTGATGAAGA
>JBPCJB010000308.1:0-8720 GCA_051005735.1 Gaiellaceae bacterium
CTCGTCGCCCGGGTCGATCAGGAAGGTCGAGTGGAGGTTTCCGTCACCGGCGTGTCCCCAGCTGCAGGCGGCGAGGTCGTTGCGCGCACCGATCGCGAACGTCTCCTCGATCGCCTCGGCGAGGCGATCGAAGGGGACGACGATGTCCTCGCTCACCTTGCCGCCGCGCTCTGCCTGAACGGCGAGGGAGACGCCGTCGCGCCAGCGCCAGAGCGCCGCAATCTCCGCCGCGGTCTCCGGCGCCCAGATCGAGAGCGCGTCCTCGCCGACCGCCTCCAGCACGGCGTCGCGGAGGCGCGCGACCTCCTCGGTGGAGCCGTCGACCTCCGTGAGCACGAGGAAGCCAGGGCCGATCGGAACCGGAAAGGCGCCGGCCGCGCGGCGCATGGTCTCGGTGTCCAGGTACTCGAGCGCCGCGACGGGGAGACCGCTCCCGAGCACCCGCGCGAGCGCCTCGCAGCCCTCGGCCGTGCCGGAATGAAGCGAGACGACGGGGGCGACCGCCTCGGGCGCGGGGGCGAGGCTCAGCCAGACCGCCGTCACGACTCCGAGCGTTCCCTCGGGGCCGACGAGCAGGCTCTTGAGGTCATAGCCCGCCACGTCCTTGCGGATCGCGCCGCCGACCGCGACGAGCTCACCGGGGGCGACCACCGCCTCGACGCCGGTGACCCAGTCGCCGGTGACGCCGTACTTGAATGCGTGTGGGCCGCCCGCGTTCGTGGCGACGTTGCCGCCGATCTGCGATTGCTCGGCGGCGCCGGGATCGGGAGGGAAGAGCAGTCCGTTCTCGCGGGCGAGCCTGCGCACGTCGGCGGTCGTCACGCCCGCTTCGACCTCCATCCGCCAGAGGAGCGGCTCGATCGAGCGCACCTTGCGCAGACGTTCGAGCGAGAGAACGACGCCGCCGCGCGGCACCGCGCCGCCCGCAAAGCCGGTGCCCCCGCCGCGCGGTGTGATCGGGGCGTCGTGCTCGTAGCACCACGTGACGACCTCGGCGACCTCCTCCGCGGTTCGTGGCAGCACAACGGCGTCTGCGCGGCCCCGGAGGCCGCGTGCCTCGGTCGCGTCCGAGAGGTAGGAGGCCGGGACGCCCTCGAGCACGAGCTCTGCGCCGAAGCGGGCGCGCAGCTCCTTCGCCAGCAAGGAGACGGCGACGTTCAACCTCGGCGCACCGGGTTGGTCAACGAGCCGACCCCGTCGATCTCGACCGTCACCTCGTCTCCGTCCGCGAGGTAGACCGGCGGCTTCCGCCCCAGGCCGACGCCCGCCGGCGTCCCGGTCAGGATCAGATCGCCAGGCTCGAGCGTGATCCCGTCGCTGACGAAGGCGATCACCTCCGCGACCGTGAAGATCATCTGCGCGGTCGAGGAGTCCTGGACGACCTCGCCGTTCAGGAGGCAGCGGATCCGGAGCGCCTGCGGGTCGGGCACCCGGTCGACGGGCGCGAGCGGCCCGACCGGACCGAACGTGTCGAACGACTTCCCGCGCGTCCACTGGCCGTCCGCGAACTGGATGTCGCGGGCGCTCACCTCGTTCGCGCAGACGTAGCCGGCCACGTGGTCGAGCGCATCGACGACCGGCACACTTCGCGCGCGCCTCCCGATCACGACGCCCAGCTCGGCCTCGTAGTCGACTTGCTCGGCCTGATGCGGAAGCACGATCGGCTGGCCGGGCCCGATCAGCGAGCTCGGCCACTTGGCGAACAGCAACGGCCGCGCCGGGATCTCCATCCCCGACTCCTCCGCGTGGTCGCGATAGTTCAGGCCCACGCAGACGATCTTGCTCGGGCGCGCGATCGGCAGGCCGTTATCGGGCATCAACGCTCCTCTCGTCGGTGAACACTTTGCCGGGATTCATGATCCCGAGCGGGTCGAAGACTCGTTTGATCCCCCGCATCAGCGGCACCACGTCGCCGTGCTCGAGCTCGAGCGCCGCGATCTTGCCCAGGCCGATCCCGTGCTCGCCCGTGCACGTGCCGCCGCGCGCCAGCGCGTCGACGATCAATCGCTCCACGAGCTCGTCGGCGAGCGCGAGCTCGGCATCGTCGTCGGGGTCGAGCTGGAGGCTGACGTGGATGTTGCCGTCGCCGGCATGACCGAGGATGGCGGCGTCGAGTCCGAGACGCTCGATCTCGCCGCGGGCGAACGCGACCGCGCCAGCGAGCTCGGACACCGGAACGCAGGTGTCGGTTGCCCGTTCGCGCCGTCCAGGGGAGATGGCCGCCGCCGCGTAGGCTGCGTCGTGGCGCGCCGCCCAGAGCCTGGCTCGGCCGGCCGGGTCGCGCTCGTCGACGATCTCCGTCGCGCCCTCGGCCCCGGCCAGGTCGCGCACCAGCGCGAGGTCGGCTTCCACGGTCGCCTCGGTTCCCGCCGCCTCGACGAGCAGGCATGGCCCTTCCGGGTAACTCGAGCCGCGATACGCGTTGATCGCGGCGAGCGTCCACGCGTCGAGCAGCTCGAGCCGCGCCACCGCCGAGCCGGCGGCGACGACAGCGGCGGCCGTCCGGCAGGCGGCTTCGAGCGTCGGGAAGGAGATGCGTTGCGCGACGACGTGCTCCGGGATCCCGTAGAGGCGGACGCGCACCTCGGTGATCACCGCGAGAGTGCCCTCGGAGCCGACGAGCAGGCTCGTGAGGTCGTAGCCTGCGGAGGTCTTCGGCGCCTGGCTGCCCGTCCGGACGATCGTCCCGTCGGCGAGCACCGCCTCGAGCGCGAGGACGTTCGCGCGCATCTTCCCGTAGCGGATCGTCGTCGTCCCGGCCGCATTCGTCGCCGCCATGCCGCCGAGCGTCGCGTCAGCGCCGGGGTCGACCGGAAAGAACAGCCCGTGCGCGCCCGCCGCCCGCTCGAGCGCGGTGCGCGTGACGCCGGCCTGCACGGTCGCGCTGAGATCGTCCGGCGCGATCTCGACGATCCGGTTCAGGCGCGAGAGGTCGAGGCTGATCCCTCCCCGGGTCGGGATCACGTGGCCCTCGAGGCTCGAGCCGGCCCCGAACGGCGTCACCGGCACGCGGCGCGCGCTCGCGACCGCGAGGACGCGGGAGACCCCCTCAGTCGAGGATGGGTAGACCACCACGTCCGGCCGGCGCGGCCGGTGAAAGGTGATGTCGGCCGCGTGGATGTCGCGTTCGGAGTCGCCGTCGGAGATGCGCGCGTCCGCGCCGAGCGCCTCGACCAGCGCGTCGCGAAGCTCTGGGGTCGCCACGTTCATGCGAACTCCGCCTCCGATGGCAGCCCGGCCGCGACGCTGTCGACCGCCCAGCGCAGGCTCTCCTGGACGCCCCGCTCCGCGGCGAGCCCGTCGCCCGCCTCGCAGTGCGCGAGGAAGGCCGAGTAGCGGCCGAGCGACTCCCGGAACCGTTGCGGCGTCGAGAGGACGAGGCGGTTGTAGCGCTCGGAGCGCCAGTAGAGCCGCTCGACCTCCTCGACGAGGCGGCGCCGGCCGCTCGCCCGGTAGCCGGTTCCGTAGAACTCCCAGCGGAGCGCGAGGTACGCGTCGAGGTCCTGCGCGGCAGCCGCCCGCTCGAGGCTCGACAGCGTTCTCCGCATGCTCGCGAGCTGCTCGGGCCCGACCGCCTCCGCCCCGAGCCGAGCCGCCAGACCCTCGAGGCCGAGCCGCGCCGCGTAGATCTCCTCGAAGTCCTCGCGCGTCAATCTGCTGACGAAGGCTCGCCCGGTCGAGCCGACCGCGACGAAGCCTTCGCGCTGGAGCCGGCCGAGGCTCGCTCGCACCGGTGTCTGCGAGACCCCGAGCCACGCCGCGAGCTCGCGCTGGACGAGCTGGGCCCCCTCGGGTAGCTGCCCGGCGACGATCAGGGCGCGGAGCGACTGCGCGACCCGCTGCTCGATCGACGCCCGCTCCTCGAGCGGCTCGATCTCGTAGCCGCGAGGCGACCTGGTTGCGGCTGCGCCTTCCATTCCGCGGCAGTCTCGTTTACGCTCGGCCCGGACGCAACATGAAATCGCAAATTTCATCACCTAATCGACCGCTCTGACACCGTGACGCCTCTGACGACGCCCGAGGTGCTCCAAGCGAGCGGCGGCTCGGCCCGGTTCGTTCGGGGTCTCACCCCGCTGACGGTCACCGCGTCTCTCTGCGGTCCGGCGGCGACGTGCGAGTGCGCGCCCGGCGACAACCTGGCGATGCATCGCGCGCTGGCTCAGGCACCGGCAGGCTCCGTCCTGGTGGTCGACGCCGGGGGCCGCACGGATTGCGGTCACTTCGGCGAGCTCGCCGGGATGGACGCCCAGTACCGCGAGCTCCAGGGCCTCGTGATCGCCGGCGCGATCCGCGACGGCGGCGCGCTGGCGGTGCTCGGCTTCTCCGTCTTCCACGGCGGCTTCGCGCCCGCCGGCTGCGTCAAGGAGCGCGTGGGCTCGGTGAGCGAGCCGGTGACGATCTGCGGTGTCGAGATCGCGCCGGGCGACCAGGTGATCGCCGACAGCGACGCCGTCCTCGTCGTTCCGGCGGCGGACTGGCCCGCCGTCGAGGCCGGGGCGTGGGCGATCCGGCAGGCGGAGGAGGACATCCGCACGCAGTTGCTCGTCGGCGTGCCCCTCTCCGAGCTCGTCGAGCTGCCGTGATCGTCGCCGAGGCTCGGGTGGGCGTCGACGTGGGTGGCACCTTCACGGACGTGATCCTCCACCGCGCCGATGGCCGCGTCTCGATTCGCAAGCTGCTCTCGACCCCGCCGAGCTACGACCGCGCCGTGGTCCGGGCGGTGGGCGCGCTCGTCGCCGGCGCGGCGCCGGAGGTCGTGCAGGAGGTCGTCCACGGGACGACGGTGGCGACGAACGCGGTGCTCGAGCGGCGCGGCAGCCCGACGGCGCTCGTCACGACCGCCGGCTTCCGGGACGTGCTGGAGCTGCGGCGGCTGCGGATCCCGCACATGTACGACCTCTTCTGGCGCAAGCCGCCGCCGCTCGTGGAGCGCCGGCTCCGCTTCGAGTTGAACGAGCGCGTCGCCGCAGACGGAACCGTCGTCCGCGGCCTCGACGAGGAGGAGGGCCGGGCACTCGCCGCGCGCCTCCGAGCGACCGGGGTCGAGTCGGTCGCGGTCTGCTTCCTCCACTCCTACCTCTTCCCCGAGCACGAGCTGCGCTTCCGCGCGATCCTGGCGGACGAGCTCCCGCAGGTGAACGTCTCGCTCTCGAGCGAGATCCTGCGCGAGCAGCGCGAGTACGAGCGCTCTGCGACCACCGTCGTCAACGCCTACGTGCGGCCGCTGATGTCCTCGTACATCGATCGGATCCGGATCGGGCTCGACGGAATCGGCATCGAGGGGCCGCTTCAGATCATGCAGTCGTCCGGCGGCGTCATGACCGCGGCCGATGCGAAGGAGCGGCCGGTCTTCGCGCTCGAGTCCGGCCCCGCGGCGGGAGTCGTCGCCGCACGGGGGATGGGCGAGCGGCTCGGGATCGACAACCTGCTCGCCTTCGACATGGGCGGGACGACCGCGAAGGCGTCGCTGATCGAGGACGGCGCCATCTCCCGCGGCCGGGAATACGAGGTCGGCGGCTCGATGTCGGCGGGGAGCCGCCTGATCCGCGGCGCCGGCGAGCTCCTGCGGATCCCGACGATCGACATCGCCGAGGTCGGCGCGGGCGGCGGAAGCATCGCCTGGATCGATCCCGCGGGCGGGCTCCAGGTCGGGCCGAGGAGCGCAGGAGCGGCGCCCGGTCCGGCCTGCTACGGACGTGACGGAGTCGAGCCGACGGTCACCGACGCGAACGTCGTGCTCGGCTTCATGCCCGCGGTCACGGTCGCCGACGGGCAGGTGTCGATCTCCGCGGAGCTCGCCGAGCAGGCAGTGCGCCGCGTCGCGGACCCGCTCGGGCTAACCGTCCTCGAGGCGGCGAGCGGGATCCACCGGATCGCGAACGCGCGCATGACGCGCGCGCTGCGCGCCGTCTCGTCCGAGAAGGGGCGCGACCCGCGCGACTTCGCCCTGATCGCCTACGGCGGCGCCGGGCCGATCCACGCGGCCGGGCTCGCCGAGGATCTCGGGATGCGGACCGTGCTCGTCCCGGCGGTCGCGGGCCTCTTCAGCGCGGTCGGCCTGCTCTTCGCGCGCCCGGAGTTCCACGAGGTGCGCACCTGCCACCTGGACGTGGACGCGGTCGATCCCGCCGCCGTCGCCGCGCTCTTCGGCGAGCTGGAGACGAAGCTCGCGCATGCGCTCGTGGGCCGCGCCGAGGTCGAGTGGGCGCGGACGGCCGACCTCCGCTACGGCGGCCAGAGCTGGGAGGTCGAGGTCGGCGGCCCCGCCGGGCCGATCGACCCGGCGGCGCTCGCCGCGCTGCGGGCGCGCTTCGAGGACGAGCACGAGCGGCTGTACGGCGTCAAGGATCAGGCGGGCTCGCCCGTCGAGATCCGCGCGCTGCGGCTCGCGGCGCTGGGCGAAGCGGCGACGGCGCGCTCCTTCCGGCTCGACGGCGCGAACGCCGCCGACTCGGCCGGCGCGAGCAGGCGGATCCACTTCGGCCGGGGCGCCGTCGAAGCGCCGGTGCGGACGCGCTCGTCGCTCGGTGAGGCGCCCGAGCCGGGCCCGCTGCTCGTGGACGAGTACGACACCACCGTCGTCGTCCCGCCGGGCTGGTCGGCCCGGCGCGACCCGGGCACCGGCACGCTCGTGCTGGAACGGATCGGCCATGGCGACTAGGACGAGCGTCGACCCGGTCACGCTCCAGATCGTCGGCAACGCGCTCGCGTCGATCGCGGACGAGATGGCGACGACGATCTGCCGCACCGCGCACTCGACCGTCGTCCGCGACGGGATGGACTTCTCCGCCGTCGTCTGCGACGCCCACGGCAGGACGGTCGCGCAGGCGGTCAGCGTCCCGTTCCATCTCGGCTCGATCCCGCACGCGATGGAGACCCTGCTCGAGCGCTACGCCGATCGAGACGGGGACGAGCGGATCCGGCCGGGCGACGTCTTCGTCCTCAACGACCCATTCGACGGCGGGATGCCCCTGCAGGACATCTTCGTCTTCAAGCCCGTCCACTGGGGCGGCGAGCGGATCGGGTTCACGTGCACGACCGCGCACCACGGCGACGTGGGCGGCCGGCTGCCGGGCTCGAGCGCATGCGACAACACCGAGATCTTCCAGGAGGGGCTCCGGTTGCCCTGGCTCAAGCTCTACTCCGAGGGCGAGCCGGTCGAGGACGTCTTCAAGATCATCGAGGCGAACGTGCGCATCCCGCGGATGACCTTCGGCGATCTCGGTGCGCAGGTCGCCGCTTGCTCGGTCGCGGAGCGCGCCCTGGTCGCGCTCGCCGTGCGACACGGGAGCACGATGCTCGCGGAGCTGATGGACGCGCTCCTCGACTACACCGAGCGGCTCGTCTGCCAGGAGATCGCGACCTGGCCCGACGGCACGGCCTCCTTCACCGACTACCTCGGGTCGGACGGGATCGACGTCTGCGACGTGCCGATCACGGCGCACGTGACGATCGCCGGCGACGAGGTCACGGCCGACCTGACGGACTCCTCGCCGATGGTGCGCGGCTCGCTCAACAGCACGCGCTCGTTCGTGCAAGCGTGCGTCTACCAGGCGGTGCGAGCGGCGCTGACCGTCGACGCGCCGAACACGGCCGGTGCCTTCCGCCCGATCCACGTCCTCACCAAGCCGGGGACGATCGCGGACGTCGCGATGCCCGGCGCCTCCTCGATGCGAGGCGTGACGGGGTTCCGCGTGCTCGACGCCGTCAGCGGAGCCCTCGCTCAGCTGATCCCGGACCGCGTGCCCGCCGCCGGCGAGGGCGGCAACACGCTCGCGATCTTCGGCGGCCAGCGGCCGGAGGGAGGGCGCTTTATCTTCTACGAGCTCGTCGTCGGCACCTGGGGCGGCACGCCCGAGGCCGACGGCAACGACGGTCTCACGAATCCGGCGAGCCTCGCGGCGAACATCCCCGTCGAGGTGGCCGAGTCCGAGTATCCGGTCGTGGTCGAACGGTACGGCCTCGTGCCCGACTCGGGCGGCGCCGGCCGGCGACGCGGCGGGCTTGTGATCGAGCGCGTCTGGCGCCGCCCCACGCCTCGCACCTCGCTTATCGTCCGCTCCGATCGGGCGAAGCATCCGCCCTACGGCCTGGCGGGCGGCGACCCAGGGGGACTCTCCGCGAACGTCTTGCTGCACGCCGACGGAACCGAGGAGATGCTCCCACCGATGTTCTCGATCGAGATCGAGGCGGGCGACGTGTACGAGCACCGGACGGCCGGCGGTGGGGGCTGGGGCGATCCGCTCGAGCGCGATCCCGCCGCTGTGGCCGCCGACGTGCTGAACGAGAAGGTCACTCCGGCGGCGGCACGGGACCTCTACGGCGTCGTCGTCGCAGTCGAGGGCGCCGTGGACGAGGAAGCGACCATGGCCCTACGGGCCGAGAGGAGGAGCGGGTGATCGAGAGGGCCGATGCGGTCGTGATCGGAGGCGGGATCATCGGAGCGAGCGTCGCTCACTTCCTGACGAAGCTCGGCTACGGCCGGGTGGCGCTCGTCGAGAAGTCGGAGATCTGCGGCGGCTCGACGCAGTACTCGGCCGCGCACATCCGCCAGCACTACTCGAACGAGGTCGCGATCAGGCTCGCCGTCCGCGGCGCCGCGATGTTCGCGAACGCCGAGGAGGAGCTCGGCGGGCCGGTCGGCTTCGTCCAGGACGGCTACATGGTGATCGCGCCGCCGGAGCAGGAGCAGGCGATCCGCGACGTTGTGCCGGTGCAAC
>JBPCJB010000309.1:0-6292 GCA_051005735.1 Gaiellaceae bacterium
CTCTACATGCAGGACACGTGGCTCGTCACGGAAGCGGGAGGCGATCCGCTCTCGCGCCTGCCCCTGCAAATCTTCGCAGGCTAGGGTGGTGGGAACGTGGAGCTAATCCCGGCCAACGACGAGGAGCGGCTCGCGGCGGTGCACCGCTACGACGTGCTCGACACGCCTCCCGACGGCACCTTCGACCGGATCACGGCGCTCGCCGCACGGCTCTTCGACGTGCCGATCTCGATCGTCAGCCTCGTCGACCGCGACCGGATCTGGTTCAAGTCGCATCATGGACTCGAGACCACGGAGATCGGCCGCGACCCGGGGCTCTGCGCATCCGCTGTCTGTCAGCTCGAGCCGTGGCTCGTCGGCGACGCGAAGGTCGATCTCCGGACGATTGACAACCCGCTCGTTGCAGGGGAGCTCGGCCTCCGTTTCTACCTCGGGGTGCCGCTGATCACCTCTGACGGCTTCAATCTCGGGACGCTGAACGTGATCGATGTTGAGCCACGGGAGGTGACCGACGCCGAGGTGGAAACGCTGCAGGATCTGGCTGCGATCGTCGTCGACGAGTTCGAGGTGCGACTGGCCGCACGGCGCAAGCTCGAAGAGCGCCGTCAGCGCGCGCTCGAGCTGAACGACGACGTCGTCCAGGGGCTCGCGTTCGCCAAGCTTGCGCTCGAGTCGGGCCAGGATGAGCTCGCGCGGGACGCGGTCACGAACACGCTGCGGACTGCGCAATCGATGGTGGGCGAGCTGCTCGAGAGTGCAGGGAAGGAAGGGCGGCTCGGCCCGGGAGATCTTGTCCGGAGCTCCGAGGCGCTGGTCTCGCGGCCCCGCCCCTCTCCGTGACGGCGACTCGGATTCGCGTACTGCTCGCCGACGACACAGCCGAGTATCGCCAGCTTCTCCGCGTGATCCTCGAGCAGGACGGGCGCTTCGAGATCGTCGCCGAGGCGGTAGATGGAGCGGAGGCGGTGCTTTTTTGTACCGCGGAGCGCCCGGACGTCATCGTCCTCGATCTCGCGATGCCGATCCTCGACGGGTTGCAGGCGATCCCGCAGATCCGCGCCGCCTCCCCGGAGACGGCGATCGTGGTGCTCTCCGGATTCGCGCGCGGGCGCCTCGACGATCAGGCGCTCGCGACCGGCGCGAGCAGGTACGTCGAGAAAGGCGAGGCGTTCTCATTGATCGTCTCGACGCTGCTCGAGGTGACGGGCGAACCGGTGGGATCGCTCTAGGGACGGTTGCAGGCGCAGATCGGTTCGCCGAGCTCGCGCCGCTCGAACCGCTTGCCGCAGCGGGCACACGAGGCCGGAATCAGCTGCGCGCGTTCGAGCAGCGGCTTCATCAGCGTGGCCCAGAGGACGCCGTACGCGAGTAGGAGCTGGGTGGTCATACTCGGTCTATCGACAGCGATCGGAAAACGGATTAGAGCGCCTTTCAGAACGACGGCTCAAGGCTTCATGCTGAAAGGCGCTCTTAGTGCCGCCGCAGGGTGAGCTCGCGCGCCGCCTCGCCGTCGCGCGCGGGGACGAGCCGGCGGACGTCGTCGTCCGGGGCGGGCGCGTCCTCTCGGTCTTCACCCGCGAGTGGCTCGATGTCGACGTCGCGATCTGCGACGGAGCGATCGCCGGCCTAGGCTCCTACGAGGGTCACGAGGTCGTCGATGCCGATGGGGCGTACGTCGTGCCCGGCTTCATCGATGTTCACATGCACCTCGAGAGCTCGAAGATCCTCGTCTCCGAATTCGCCCGGCTCGTGCTTCCGCTCGGGACGACGGCGGTGGTGGCAGACCCGCACGAGATCGCGAACGTGCTTGGCACCGACGGCGTCCATTGGCTCGTCGACGCCTGCGCCGACCTGCCGCTCGACGTCTACTTCACAGCATCCTCGTGTGTACCGGCCTCGCGATTCGAGTCGCCGCGCCGCCCGTTCAATCCGGGCGACCTGAAGGCGCTCCTGCGGCGCACACGGGTGCTTGGACTGGCCGAGATGATGAACTTCCCGGGCGTGATCTCGGGAGCGGCGAGCGAGCTCGCGAAGCTCGCCGTCGAGGGCGCCGATCACATCGACGGCCATGCGCCGGGGGTTCTCGGCAAGGATCTGCAGGCGTACGCCGCGGCGGGAATCGGCTCGGATCACGAGGCCTTCACCGCTGAGGAGGGCCTGGAGCGCCTACGCGCAGGAATGTGGCTCCTGATCCGGGAGGCTTCCGCCGCGCGCAATCTGCGGGCGCTCGCTCCCCTGGCGATCGAGTATGGGCCCTCGCGGATGGCGTTCTGCACCGACGACCGCGAGCCGGAGCACATCGCGGCGGACGGGCACATCAACGGGATCGTCCGCGAGGCGGTGGCGCTCGGCGTGAGAGCGGAGGACGCGCTGACGATGGCCTCGCACAACCCAGCGCTCTGGCACCGGCTCGGCCATCTCGGCGCTGTCGCGCCCGGTTACCAGGCCGACCTCTTGCTCCTGTCCGACCTCGAGCGCTTCGTTCCCGACCTCGTGCTCAAGCGCGGCCGCCGGGTCGAGGCGATCCCCGAGACGCCGGTCCCGGAATGGGTGCGGCAGACGGTGCGGCTGAAGGCCGTGGCATCGAGTGACCTGCGCGTGCCCTGGGAGGGCGGCGGCGCGGCGCGGGTGATCGGACTCGTTCCGGGTCAGATCGTCACCGAATCGCTCGTCGAGGAACTGGGTGGAGAGGAAGGCGCTGCGACCGCCGACGCGGGGCGCGATCTGGCCAAGATCGCGGTCGTCGAGCGCCATCTCGGCACAGGGCGGATCGGACTCGGCTTCGTTCGCGGCTTCGGGCTCGCGCGCGGCGCTGTCGCGACGACGTTCTCGCACGACGCGCACAACCTCGTTGTCGTCGGGATGAGCGACGGCGAGATGCTCCGCGCGATCGAGCGGGCGGTCGAGATCGGCGGTGGGCTCGTCGTCGTCGACGGCGTGGAGGTGACGGCCGAGCTGCCGCTGCCCGTCGCAGGTCTCCTCTCCGACCGGCCGTTGCAAGAGGTCATCGCGGCCAGCGAGGCCGTTGTCGCGGCGGTGCACGCGCTCGGCTCGGAGGTCGAGTCGCCCTTCCAGTCGCTCGCGTTCCTGGCGCTCTCCGTAATCCCGAGCCTGAAGATCACGGATCGAGGGCTCGTGGACGTCGGCCGCTTCGAGCTCGTGCCGCTGGCCGTCGGCTCGCTCGTCAGCGCAGACTGACAGGGACAGTCCCTGTCAGCAGCAGCTGACAGCGCGACGACTGACAGCACAGCGGAGGCCCGCTTGCCTCCTCGGGTCAGGGCAGAACGGTCTGGATCGAACCGTCAGCGTAGGTTGACAGGGACTGTCCCTGTCAGCGCACGTTGACGCGGCTCGCGCGGTTGGGAAGCGGAGAATCGCGCCGCGATAGACTGACGAGGTGAGCTGGCACTTCATCGTCTTGCTTGCGCTCGCGCTGGTCGTCCTCGCCGGCGCCGAGTGGCAGCGTCTCGCCGGCGCGCGCGGCGCCGGGCGGCCCGGGTTCGGAAGGATGGGCTCGGAGGCTCGCGAAGCCCGCGCCCGCCAGAAGCGGAAGGCGAACCTGACGCTGATCCGCTCCGAGAGCGAGGAGTTCGCCGAGAGCGTCCAGCGCGACCTCGCCGATCTCCCCACGATCGAGGAGAAGGACCGCCGCCGGCGTTAGCGGACGGTGAAGCTGCTGTGCAGGAACGCCGTGTTCGGGAGGATCCGCAGGACGTTCTCGTTGTTCCGCGTCTCCTGGTAGTCCGAGAGCTGGACGACGAGCGAGTGGCGGCCGCGGGCCAGGCTCCCGGTCGGGATGCGGATCGCGCCTCCGGCAACTCGAGCGCCGCGCTCGCGGCCGTCGATCTGCAGGAAGAGCGAGCTCGCGTCGACCCCCGCGCCGGCATCGGTCGCGCCAATCGTGAGCAGGGCGCCGCGCGTGACAACCCGCGTTCGGAAGGAGAGACGGGGCGGGGTCACGTCGTTCACCCAGTAGCGGAATGCGAAGGCGCCCGCGCTCGTCGCGCTAGGGCTGTCGAAGACGACGTCGTACGCGCCCCGGGCGGGTCGCAGGATTCCGGCCGCGAGCACCGGCTCCTCGAACGTCCGCAGGTACGGGTTCAGGTTGAACGGAAGCGCGGCATAGCCGGTGAGCCGGTTCTCGTTGCCGGCATAGACGACTCTCGGCTCGACCCGCACCCCGCGAGCACGTGAGGTGACGACGACGCCGACGTTCGCGACCGGCCGGCTCACTCTGACACGGAAGACGCGTTCGGGGCCGACGAGGTTCGTCTCGAAGCCCTTGCCCTCGGGGCTCTCGGGATACCGGTAGCGGGCCACGAGCGAGCTACCCCCGCGGGTCGTCGCCTTATGGAGGCCCGGCTTGACGAGCGGCATCGACTTCGCGCCGCCGAGAGCGGGCGCCGAGACGCGGAGCCAGAACGGAATCCGCCGGCGCTCGGCTCCTCGAGTCAGGACGACGAAGCCCGAGACCTCCGAATCGGGCGCGTTCGCTGCCGTCGTCAGGCTCACCGGCAGCGCTCCCGGTACCGCCACAGCGGCCGGTACTGTGACCGTGACGCCGACCGCGCCTGTCTGGTGGTCGACGGTCGCGGCCCATTCACCGGCGCCGCCGCCGGCGTCGGGCAGCGCGATCGACCTCGTGAGCGTCGCGCCGCGCGGCACGAGCCCGAACGAGAGCGCGACGGGGGTGGCGAAGAGGAGTGGCGCGTCGGCCCGCCGGAGGTTGACGACTCCGCCCCCTCCGCGGTTCGTCGGCGCCTCGACCGTGCGGCTATCGTTGGCGAAGGCGCGGTCGCCGGTGAGCGCGAGCGCGGCCTTCACCTGTGCGGGCGTCCAGGACGGATGCCGCTGCCGCAGGAGCGCGACCGCGCCGGCGACGTGCGGAGCCGCCATGCTCGTCCCCGACAGCGTGGCGAAGCGCCGATCGGGGGCCGCGGAGAGGATGGCGACCCCAGGCGCGCTCACCTCGGGCTTGAGTTGGAGCGTCAGCGGCGTCGGGCCACCCGCGGAGAAGCCGGCGATCACGTTCGTGGGGCCGCTGCGCGTCGTCGTGACGGCGCCCACGGTGATCGCCTCGGGGGTCGAGCCGGGCGAGGCGACCGAGCCGTTGCCGAAGTCCGCGAAGTCGTTCCCTGCCGAGACGACGGGTACGACGCCGGCCCGGGCCGCAGCCGAGAGCGCCGCGACGACGATGTCGCGCGACGGCTCGATCTCGGGCTCGCCGAGCGAGAGGTTGATCACGTCCATCCCGTCGGCGACGGCCGCCTCGATCGCGGCGACGAGCTCGGGAGAGTTGCCGTCGAGGCCGACATCGGCGTCGGTCGGGATCGTCAGCGCCTTGTAGTTCCCGAGGTACGCCCTCGGCGCAACCCCGGAGACCCGCCGGCCTTCGGCGAGCGTGTTGGCGTTCCCCGCAGCGATCCCCGCGACGTGGGTTCCATGCGAGGAGAACTCGGGATCGAACGGCTTCGTCGCATGCTTCCAGGCGGGACGCGCAGGCGGGAAGGCGCGCGCGACGATCACCTTCGCGTTCGTGAACGCCGCCTGTCCCTTGGGATAGCCGGCGGGCATCGCATAGCCGGCGGGATCGAAGAAGGGATGAGTCTGGTCGATCCCCTCGTCGATGATCCCGATCTTGATCCCCTGGCCGGCGCTGGCGAGAGCGGGGCCCCAGAGCGCGGGCGCGCCGATCTGCTGCGGGCCACGGTCGAGGAGCGGGGAGTAGCGAACGCTGGGATAGACGCGATCGACTCCCGGCACCGAGGCGAGCCTGTCGACCTCGTCCTGTGGGAGGACGACGGCGAGCCCGTTCGCGACGAGGCGGTAGCGCCAGCGGATCTCCGCTTGCGGAAGAGCGTCCTCGATCCTGATCTGCAGCGCTTGCTGCGAGGCGGCGAGCGTGCGCAGATACGAACGGGAAGTCGCGGTGCTCAGGCTGAGGCGCCGGCCGCCCGTCGCCGCGAGCGTCCGGCCGGGACGGGCGACCGCGAGCGGCGCCGCCTCGAGCGCGACGACGACCTCGACGAGCGGCGCGGTGCTCTCCTTCTCGCGAGCGGCGCCCGCCGAGGCGGCCAGCGCGACGAGCAGCAGAGGCAGGAGAATGGCGACCCGGCGCAAGGTCGTCCAGGGTAGCCGCGGCCTGTGAAGGCGGCGTTAAGCGCGCCTTGCAGAATGAAGCCTTGTGCCGTCGGGCCGTGCTGTGCGGCACGGTCGCGGCGTCCTCAGTCGCCTCGATAGCGCTGCTCATGCTTATCCGCTTTGCTCCGTGCGGTGGTTTCGGGGCTGGCGG